>CAZFXB010000022.1:0-16898 GCA_964522835.1 uncultured Oscillospiraceae bacterium | reverse complement strand
ATACAGGAGATAAGGTTACCGGCATCGTTACCGGCATCACCCCCACCGAGATCGCCGTAGATCTGGGAACCAAGCACGCTGGCTACATACCCTACAATGAGGTCAGCGACGATCCCACTGTTAAGGCTGAGGAACTGTTCACCGTGGGCCAGGAGATCGAGGTATTTGTCATCCGTGTCAACGACGCTGAGGGTACCGTACAGCTGTCCAAGAAGAAGCTGGACGCTCAGAAGAACTGGGACGACATCGAGACTGCCTGCGAGGAGAAGACCGTTGTTGAGGGCTACATCACCGAGCAGAACAAGGGCGGCGTTGTGGCAAACATCAAGGGCATCCGGGTATTTATTCCCGCTTCCCAGACCGGTATTCCCAAGGATGGCGATATGTCCACCCTGGTGAAGACCACTGCAAAGATGAAGATCACTGAGGTCAACCGTCAGAGAAAGAGAGTGGTTGGCTCCATCCGTGCCGTAGCTTCCGAGGCTCGCAAGGCTGCTGCCGAGAAGATCTGGAACGAGATCGAGGTGGGCAAGAAGTATCAGGGTACTGTTAAGAGCCTGACTTCCTACGGTGCTTTCGTAGACATCGGCGGCGTGGACGGCATGGTTCACGTTTCCGAGCTGAGCTGGAACCGGATCAAGACCCCCGCTGATGTGGTGGCTGTTGGCGATTCCATCGAGGTTTATGTCATCTCCTTCGACCCCGAGAAGAGAAAGATCTCCCTGGGCTACAAGACCGACGAGACCAACCCCTGGACCATCTTCACCACCAATTATCAGGTGGGCGATGTAGCTTCCGTGAAGATCGTGAAGCTGATGACCTTCGGTGCTTTCGCTGAGATCATCCCCGGCATTGACGGCCTGATCCACATCTCCCAGATCGCTGATCGCCGCATCGGCAAGCCTGAGGATGTTCTGGCTGAGGGCGATACCGTGGATGCTAAGATCATCGACATCGACGCTGAGAAGAAGCGTATTTCCCTGTCCATCCGTGCTCTCCTGGAGGAGACCGCCGAGGACGAGGAGTAATCCAAAATCTGCATTTTAGCCGGAGTGGGTTCCACTCCGGCTTTTTGCTGCATTTTTTGACACTGGGTGTCAATTTTAGCGTTTTGCAGAAATCTCCTTGACCAGTGGATCGAAGTATAATAAAATAGCATTACTTCGAATACGAAATTAAGGAGGTATTTTTCATGTCCTACGAACTGAAAAAGGGCGGTGTACCCCACTATGGTATGCCCCTTTTTAATGAGATTGGTGAAAAGCCTGAAAAGAAGCCTATGGGCTTCCCTGGGATGGGCCCTGGCCCTGGCGGCCCCGGTGCACCTGGTGGCCCAGGTGGTCCCAACAACGACCCCACCGATGACCCCAAGTTCCCCCGGAGCTTCAAAATGATCCCCACCTATGTGATCGAGGATAATCAGGTTACAGATTATCCCACGGAGCATAAGCTGGAGGGTGTTATTTCCGGAACTGAGGCCAGAAATATCCGATTTACCACCGATGCTAAGTTTATCAACGGCATTGTGGTAAAGGGAAACAGTAAGTATACCGTTTCTGATTCCTACTTTAAGCTCAATGGTCAGGGCGTTAATGACTTTGCCGCCATCGGCGCTGCGGTTATGGCAGATGATAATGCGGAACTTACTGTAAAGGACAGCTATATCGAGACCAATGGTGTCATTCGTCCCTGTACTGCTGTTTGCGGCAATGCCACCCTGCGGGTAGAGAATTGCCGTGTGATCGGTAATTCTGGCCCCTTGCCGGAGTATTATGATCCTGAGCATCCCATTATGGGCCCCGGCATGATGGAACCTCCCGCAGGACTGTTCCTGGGCGGCACCATTCGTACCCATTTGTCTGTAGGTACAACTAAGACATATTATAAGGATTCTTTGATTGATTCCGATTCCTGGGCAGCCCTTTCGACAGACAACGGCCGGGATCTTTATCTTCAGGCAGACAACTGTGATGTGATTGTCCGACGGGTGGGGTATGGTGTCTACTCTGATGGGGGATGCAATGTGGTGCTCAATGACTGCCGGTTTAATGTGGCTACCCATGGTGCCATTCTAGCGGGCGATATGACCGCCAAGTTTAATGGCTGCCAGATGCGGGCAGGGAAGTACGACTTTATGGCCCATGACCTGTCCGGTGGCGCCGACTCTGCGGCACCGCTGGAGATCCGGGGAAGCAAGTGCTATGCGGATGAAGCCTGCCTGTACATTAAGAGCCATAACCTCCACGTAGATATTGAGAACTCTACGCTGGTATCTCCCAAATACGCAGTTCACGCCATTGTAAACGATGATTCCGATGCCAGAATCATGCCCCAGGACTGCATTCCCTATGGCAATAAGCTCTATATCAAGGATTCCACCATTGAAGGTGACATTGTTAACGAAGATGTTCGGGAAATGTCCATTGTGCTGGATGGATCCAAGGTGAAGGGTTCCATTGTGGGGGCTTATGTAAAGCTGATGGACAGCCAGTGGTATGCAACGAAGGACTCCTCCGTTGCTCTGGTGGATGCGGTATCTGCCGACGGCCTGGATGCCCCTGCCGGTGTGACCATCACTGCTGTGGCTGCCTCCGGTACTACACTGGAAGGATGCTTCGATCTGCCCTCCGGTGGTAAGCTGGTAGTTGCATAATAAAGTAGGACTCTGCCTCTCCTAGAATCAGGATGGGGCAGAGTTTCTCTCTAAGATTGTGTTTGTCCAAATCCACAAATAGGTGGTTGTTTTATTTATTTACTTTGTTGAAGAACCGGATTGATTTTACCTAGGAAAACGGTATAATATACAGTATCAATTTGAAAAGGGCGGGCTGACCATGAATCGCTGTTATATTCCCCAGGGGTATGCCCCTGTGCTGGATGCCTATGACACCCAGCGTTCCATCGCATTTATCAAAGAGACCTTTCAGGACGAATTCTCCAAAGCTCTGAATTTGAAGCGGGTTTCCGCACCTCTGTTTGTTACGGCAGAGTCCGGCCTCAATGATAATTTGAATGGATTTGAGCGGCCCGTTGATTTTGATGTGCCCGCAGTGGGAACCTCTGCCCAGGTGGTTCATTCCCTGGCAAAGTGGAAACGGCTGGCCCTGAAGCGGTACAATTTCAGCGTGGGCAACGGTCTGTACACCGATATGAACGCCATTCGCCGGGATGAAGAGCTGGATAATGTTCATTCCATTTATGTGGATCAGTGGGACTGGGAAAAGGTTATCACCAGAGAGAACCGGAATCTGGATTATCTCAAGCTGATTGTTCGGGCCATTGTTCAGGCAATTTGCAATACCAATGATCGGCTCCATGTCCGGTATCCTCAGCTTCAGACTGTGCTCTCGCCGGATGTTTCCTTTGTAACCACACAGGAGCTGGAGGATATGTATCCGGAGATGACCGGATCTCAGCGGGAGAATGCCTATTTGAAGGAGCATCCCACCGCCTGCGTTATGCAGATTGGGGGCAAGCTGAAATCCGGAAAGAAGCACGATGGTCGTGCTCCGGACTACGATGATTGGAGCCTGAACTGCGATATTTTCTTCTGGGATGAGGTTCTGGGGCGTGCGCTGGAGATCTCCTCCATGGGAATCCGTGTGGATGCGGAGGCCCTGGATCGTCAGCTTCGTGAGACCGGCTGTGACGACCGGAGAAAGCTGCCCTTCCATCAGATGCTGCTCAATGGGGAACTGCCCCTGACCATTGGCGGCGGTATTGGACAGAGCCGTCTGTGTATGCTGATGATGGGCTGCTGCCACATTGGTGAGGTGCAGGCAAGTGTTTGGGATGAGGACACCAGCCTTTCCTGTGAACAGGCAGGAATTCGGCTGCTGTAAATAAAACTGGGACACCTGTTTTCTGTGTGCACAACGGAAAAACAGGTGTCTTTTTATCACTTTTGCACAGTACTGTGTTATTTTTGTGCTGTCCTTGGTGCATATTCGTCAAAAATATGAAATTTTGAAAAATCCTCTTGCATTTTGGTTGGAACAGGTGTATATTAGTGTCAAACAGAATACTTCTGTTGAAGCCCTCAGGATCGAGAATCGAAACTGAAGGTGGAGGAACTCTGGAGAATCCCATCTTGAATGGGTGCCGAAGGTGCAAGGTCGCTGTGGCGGCTGAATCTCTCAGGCAAAAGGACAGAGCAGTCATGGAAGAATGTTTTCTATGTCTGCACGATTCTCTGGAGTTGCCAAGGTTTTGGCAGCTCTTATTTTATTATGTGGAGGAAAACATCATGCAAGAAACACTACTGCAAATCGTCGCAACCATCAACAGCTATCTTTCCGACTATATTCTGATTTTTCTTTTGGTGGGTGTAGGACTGTTCTACAGCATCCGTACCCGGTTCGTTCAGGTTCGCTGCTTCGGAGAGGGTATGAAAAAAGTTTTTGGAAATCTTTCATTGAAGGGCAAAAAGCATGAAAGCGGCATGAGCTCCTTCCAGGCTCTGGCTACCGCCATTGCAGCCCAGGTGGGTACCGGTAATATCGTCGGTGCAGCTGGCGCAATCCTGACCGGCGGCCCCGGTGCAATCTTCTGGATGTGGATCATCGCTTTCTTTGGCATGGCTACCATCTATGCTGAGGCTGTTCTTGCCCAGCAGACCCGCAGAATTGACTCTGACGGCAATATTCATGGCGGCCCTGTTTATTACATCACCACCGCTTTTAAGGGCGGCTTCGGTAAATTCCTGGCGGGCTTCTTCGCAGTGGCTATCATTCTGGCCCTGGGCTTCATGGGCTGTATGGTTCAGTCCAACTCCATCGGCTCTAATATTGAAAGTGCCTTCGGTATTCCCGCCTGGATCGTTGGTATTGTTCTGGTTGTAGTTTGTGCCCTGATTTTCCTGGGTGGTGTTCAGCGGTTGGCTTCCGTTTGCGAAAAGCTGGTTCCCCTTATGGCAGCTATTTTCCTGCTGGGCGGCCTGTTCATCCTGATTGCCCGGATCAAGTATGTCCCCGCTACCTTTGCTATGATCTTCAAGTGTGCCTTCCAGCCTACAGCTATCATCGGCGGTTCTCTTGGCTATGCGCTGAAAACAGCCATCTCTCAGGGTGCCAAGCGTGGTCTCTTCTCCAATGAGGCCGGTATGGGCTCCACCCCCCATGCACATGCCTTTGCTAACGTTGAAACGCCCCACGATCAGGGTGTAGTTGCCATGATCGGCGTGTTCATTGATACCTTCATTGTGCTGACCATCAATGCTCTTGTTATCATCTGCACCCTGTATACCCCCGGCGGTGTGCTGGAGAGCGGTGCAGCTGACGGTGTCAGCAAGGTGAATATGGCTCAGTTGGCCTTTGGTTCCGTTATGGGTGACAGCCTGGGCGGCAAGTTCGTTGCCATCTGCCTGTTCTTCTTCGCCTTCTCCACAATTCTGAGCTGGAACCTGTTTGGTAAGATCAATGTGAACTATCTTTTTGGCAAAAAAGCTACCGTGGTTTATACCGTGATTGCACTGGTGTTCATCTTCCTGGGCACTCTGGCCTCTAATGACCTTGTTTGGGAGCTCACCGATATGTTCAATAATCTGATGGTAATCCCCAACGCCATTGCCCTGTTTGCCTTGTCCGGCATGGTGCTGAAGTCCAGGGAAAAGTGTGAAATTGAAACTTTGAATAAATAAGCACAGAAAAGCATCCCCCGGTCAGTCCGAGGGATGCTTTTTTAGCTCTGGTTTCTCAAAAAATCTTCAATGGCCCCCAGGGTTTCATCCACTTCGATGCGAAATGCCCGGGCAGGAATACGGAGGGCACCGTGGCCCAGAATAATCATCTGAATCAGACCATCGGAGGTGGCCACACGGACCCGGCGCTTGGGCCCGATCTCATGGGTGACCCGCTCGATATACATATCCGCAGTTTCTGCCTCCTTGGTATAGACCACATGGATGCCACCTACCTTTTCTGTGGATCCCTTGCCCCCCTTGACACGGTATGCGTCAAAGACAAGGATCAGGTCACATTTTCTGACACCCTGGTAGTTGACCAGCATGTTAATTAGCAGCTGACGGGCGGTATCCAGGTTGTCCTGCGCAATCTGTTTCAGATCATCCCAGGCGAAAATAATGTTGTACCCATCCACCAGCAAATACTCCGGCCCCTCCGGGAGCTTGGGGTATTTTTTCGGCTTCTGTGGGGCAGGGGAGCTGTGCCGTATCCGGTTTAATGGATTTACCAGATCTTTTTTTATGGGCCCGTAGGTGCGTTCAAAGATGGCCATCAGTTCTTTGTCTGTGGCTACTGCTCGGTAGTAGTCTGCGGCTCTGGCTTCCCAGGTTCGTTCTTCCTCCTGGGGCTGGGCTTGCGTAAGACAGGCAGGCAGGTGCATCTGAGCCTTTACATCGTACCATTTCACCACCGTACCTGCACCGTGGCTGCAAAAAACAGAATCCGGTGTGTTCTCAAGATCGGCCTCTGGGTCATAGCCCAGGGATGTCACCACTTCATCCTGATTGTGACAGGGGAAATAGCCTGCCAAAGTGCAGGAAATACGGCCACGACCATGGGTGTAGGCCACCACCTGCTGGGGATAATCCTGCATCTCAGAAACAGGCGCCTGACCGATGAGCAGCGTCATGTCTCCCGCTGTATCCCCCTGCTGGAATGTGCCATGCATTTTTTCCAGATCAGTCATGGCTCGTCCCACGGAATCAAGTGGTACCTCCAGCCGATAGTCATACCAGGGCTCCAGCAGAATACTTTTTGCCTCCATCAGCCCCTGGCGAATGGCCCGGTAGGTGGCCTGTCGGAAGTCGCCGCCCTCAGTGTGCTTCAGGTGGGCTTTTCCCGCCACCAGCGTTAGGCGCATATCCGTAATTGGGGAACCGGTCAGAACACCCAGGTGTGTCTTCTCTGTCAAATGGGTCAGAATCAGCCGCTGCCAGTTCCGATCCAGATTGTTTTCACTTACATCAGTGCCGAAGGTAAGTCCGGAGCCCCGTTCTGTTGGCTCCAGCAGAAGATGAACCTCAGCATAGTGCTTCAGCGGTTCGTAGTGTCCAACCCCTTCTACAGCATCCTCAATGGTTTCCTGATAGATGATACTGCCCTTAGAGAAGGAAACTTCCATGTCAAATCGGCTGCGGAGTAAGTTTTGCAGAATTTCCAGCTGTACCTGGCCCATAAGCTGAACCCTTATCTCCTGCAGTTCTTCATTCCAGGACACATGGAGCTGGGGCTCCTCCTCCTGCAGCTTCCGAAGGTTGGTGAGGGCGGTGTGATTGTTGTAGCTCTCCGGCAGGTCTACCTTATAGGTCATCACCGGCTGCATGGCCCAGATGTCTTCGGTCTTCTCGAACCCCAGACCCTGGCCGGGAAAGGTTTTGGTTAGTCCCGTGGCTGCCACCACCATACCGGGAAGGGCTTGGGAAATGGTTTCAAATTTTGCACCGGAGTACCGCCGCAGGCTGTTGACTTTTTCTCCAGCCACCATGGTTTTGGCGGGCAAGGCGCCTCCTGTTATCTTAAAATAGGTGAGTCGATTTCCCTGGTCGTCCCAGCCAATTTTGTATACACGGGCGCCAAAGTGCTCCGATGGCGTGCGCTCCAGCGTGAATCCCTCCAGAAGCTTCATAAAATTTGCAACGCCCTCCAGCTTCAGCGCAGAGCCGAAAAAGCATGGAAACAACTGCACATTTTGAATGGCACCACAGATGGTCTCGTGGGTGACAGAGCCATTATCCAGGTATTCCTCCATAAGTGCTTCTGAGCACATGGCCAGTTGATCCTGTATCGGTTCGGTTTCAATATTGCCGGAAAAATCAACGCATCGGTCAGAGAGCCGAGTGCGAAGCTCCTCCATGAGTTCGTCCTCCCGCCCCTGTGCCAGATCCATTTTGTTGATAAACAAAAACGTGGGAATCTGATGGCGTTGCAGCAGACTCCACAGGGTTTCCGTATGGCTTTGAACGCCGTCTGTGCCGGAAATCACCAGAATGGCGTAATCCAGCAGCCCAAGGGTACGCTCCATCTCCGGGGAAAAATCTACATGCCCCGGTGTATCCAGCAGGGTGAATTCTGCGTTTTCTGTAGTGAGAAGTGCCTGCTTCGAAAAAATGGTGATGCCCCGATCCTTCTCCTGCTGATCGGTGTCGAGAAAAGCGTTTCCATGATCCACACGGCCCAGCTTGCGGAGCTGACCTGTTTCATAGAGCAGTGCTTCACTGAGGGTGGTTTTTCCTGCGTCAACGTGGGCCAAGATGCCCAGCACCAGTCGTTTCATAAAATCGTTCCAATCTACTTTGGGATGATATATAGTATATCAGAAAGACAGAGGGATTTCCAGATGAAGCTGGAAATCCCTCAAAAGAAAGCTATTCATTTTGATTCCGGAGCACAATTGACCAGATAAACAGTGTCAGCCAGATTGGCATTAGAATCTCACGTGGTATATATTGTAGTGGGGTTTTACTTACGTAGCAAAACAGGAACGGTTGAGGAGCTAACAGTGTAAGCACCATTTGTTGGTTGAAGGAAAACTGGTCCACAGCGGCGGAGCAAACAAATGCAGCGAAGAAATTTACCAGACAGATAATACTGATGGTTGTCAGATGCTTCCTGCCGTCTACATAGGTACATAGGGCAGGATAATCATAAGCAGCATATACAGTGAAAGAAGAAATAAAGGTGTGCCGTAGGAAATGTCTGTCACGTTGATGCCTGAACCATTCAGGAAATCTTTGTCTAGCTTACACAAACTCGCCCGGAAAGAATTGTGCCACTTATACAGAAGAAATATCAGATCTGTTTATGGTATAATAAGAAGGAAAGGGGAGAAGACTATGACCCTGTCTCAGATTCAGTATTTTTTAACAGCCGCCCGTTGCCTCAGCTTTACCACAGCGGCCAAGGAATTGTATATGTCTCAGCCTGCCCTGGGGCGGCAGATTTCTGCCATGGAGGATGAATTGGGGGTAAGGCTTTTTGTTCGCAGTAAAAGCAATCTGCAGCTCACACCTGTGGGCACCATGCTCCGAGATGAATTTACCAGCTTTATGACCCAGTACCACGGCATCATTCAAAAAGTTCATGCTATGGGTACAGAAAACAGTGTGTTGATCCGGATTGGTATTCTGGAGGGTTATGGCTTGGGGGATATTCTGCCTCAGTTTTTAAAAACCTGCCAACAGGAGCACCCTCAGCTTATGGTGGACATTATTCCTCTGAGTTACAGCAAGCTGAACCAGGGCCTGTTGGAGGGTAAGCTGGATTTTATTCTAACATTTGCCCACGATGTTCAGTGTATTCCCGATGTTCTGCAGCGAACTCTTTTGGATATTCCGGTGTACCTTGCCTATCATCGGGATGTGGTGGAACAGCGCAATGATGATGAACGGCCTTATCAGGTGGAAAATCAACTTTTTATTTTTGATTCTCCAGAGGATTCCAGCGGAGATTTTGCTATGAATATGGCCTACTGCGAAAAACTGGGGGTTCATCCTCGGTACAAAATGGTGGACGGAATTAACAGCCAACTATTCTATGTTCGGCAGGGATATGGCTGCGGCTTTTTTGCAGGAAACTGCAATCTTCGCTCCGATCCAGCCATTCTATTCGAAGCGCAGCATGAGTTGGAGCCGTTACATCTGGTGGCCGCCTGGGGCATTCATGCCTCCAATCCGGGGCTCCATCTGTGTGTGGAACTGTTAAAACGATTGATAGACGAGTCCCCGGAGGTTCAGAATTGGTGATGATTTGAGGTAAAAAGTGAAGCGGTAGGGTTACGCAGTCCTTAAAACGTACACGTCATTGCGAACCAGTGACCGAGTCTACTACGGTGGCAATCCGTAATCCCCCTCTCAGTCAGCTCCCGCTGACAGCTCCGCTCTGCATTAAGTGGCTGTAAGCCGCTTTGCGGCAGCACCCACTAAATCCCCGAAGGGGCGAGCCATACCTTCTACGCATTCGCCGGAGATTCTACCCAATTGCACCTGGTTCTGCCGGCCGGTTGAGGGCAACCGGCCCTACAGCAAATCAAAGGCTACCCTGAGAACTGTAGGGCGGGCTGCCCTCAGCCCGCCGTTGCTAGGCAGTACTTTTTTGTACCGGTGCGGGAGCACGAAAGCCTTCTCCTCAAGGAGAAGCCTCTGGCTGGTGCAAGTTTGGAACATAGTCGATTTGGCATAAACCATTTCTAAGGTTTATGCCTTTTTTGCACTACCCGGAACTTTTTTGGCATTTTACAGTGCTTTCGAATCCCTGTATAATATAGATATTTAGCATACAAAATTTATAAACAGGAGGTTCCCGTATGAAGAAGTTCGGAAAAGGCTTTGAGACTTATACCCCTCAGGAGCAGGCACGAATTGCCCTTGGCCGTCAGATTGCCGAGGAAGGCATGGTTCTGCTGGAGAACAATGGGGCACTGCCTCTTGCGGGTGGCAGCAGGGTGGCCCTCTTTGGCGTGGGTCAGATTGGCTTCCTTCACGGCGGTTCCGGCTCCGGCTCCACCTTTGCAAATTATGTTGTAAAGCTGCCCGAGGCATTTGTAAATGCCGGTGCAGTGGTGGACGAAGCACTGCTCCAGGAGTATGAGGGGTACTGCGCTGCCGAGCAGAAGAAGGTAGAGAAAGAGCCTCCCCACATGCGTCGTGGTACCATTCCTGAAATGGTGCTTTCTGAGGCTGTGGTGGCTGCTGCTGCGGAGCGTAACGATGCTGCGGTTATCAGCTTTGCACGGCTGGCAGGCGAGGGACGTGATCGGAAGCTGGAGCGTGGCGATTACTACCTTTCTGATGAAGAACATGCACTGCTGGCTACGGTTCGGAAGCACTTCAAGAAGATGATCGTGCTTCTGAATGTCTGCGGTACCATTGATATGGAGTGGGTAGACAGATACACCCCGGACGGTGTGATGATGGTTTGGATCCCCGGTCAGGAGGGGGCCTCTGCGGCGGCTGATCTGGTGATGGGCAACGCCAACCCCTCCGGTCGTCTGGTGGACACCATTGCAAAGAACTGGCGTGACATTCCTTCCTCTGAAAACTTCGGTGCCTGGTGTGATGGCTTCGAGAGCTACACCGGTGATGAAAACCAGATCCCTTATTGGGGCGGCGTGGGCAACCACGAGATGGTACCTGTAGGGGAAACGGTGGTTCGCCCTGTGGGCAATCGTCGGTACACCGAGTATCAGGAGGGCCTGTATGTGGGCTATCGGTACTTTACCTCCTTCGGCGTACCTGTGCGCTATCCCTTTGGTTATGGTCTTAGCTATACCACCTTTAACCGGACGGCTTCGGACTTCCGGGCTGATGACAAGGGCGTTTCCTTCGCCGTTACCGTGAAGAACACCGGTGATGTTGCCGGTAAGGAGGTTGTCCAGATCTATCTCCAGGGCGCAGAAGATCCTCTGGAGCGGCCGGATCGGGAACTGATTGCGTTCGACAAAACCAGCCTGCTTGCCCCCGGCCAGGAGGAGACCATCCATTTCCGGGTTTCCTACCGGGATATGGCGGTTTACAACGAGGATAAGGCTGCCTGGATGATGCAGAAGGGCGAGAATAAGCTGTATCTGGGTGGAGACAGCATTCACAACGTGGAGTTCGCTGCTTTCCATACGGAGGAAATGCTGCTGGAGCAGGTATCCAATCAGGTGGTACTGAATCACACCCGGCCCCTCAATCAGCTTAGCAAAAAGGATCCCAAGGGTACCTGGCCTGTGGCACCTGCCATCAACGCAAACTCCGCTGAGAAGCACGGCTCCATGAAGGAAAACAACTTCACCTGGCCGGAGGTTCCCACCCAGGAGGGCAAATGGAAGCTGAAGGATGTGAAGGACGGCAAGGTTTCCATGGAGGAGTTTGTGGCACAGATCAGCGATTTTGAGCTGGTGGTGCTTTTGATTGGCGCAAACCTGCAGGGAATGAGCGCTGTTGAAACCATGGACAAGGAAAAAGAACAGGGTATGCCCATGGATCACATGATTAAGAAAACTCAGCTGGGTGAACTGTCTGAGTGCATCCCCGGTATGGGCGGCTACACCGCCACCATTGAGCGGTTCGGTATCCCCACCATCACCATGTGCGATGGCCCTGCCGGTATTGGCGCAGGAAAACCCAATAAGCTGGCTTTCCCCTCTGCTACCATTACCGCCAGTACCTTTAACCAGGCCCTCTGTGAGGAGCTGGGCAATGCCCACGGTGAGGAAGCGGTAGAGCGTAAGGTAGATGTTTGGCTGGCTCCCTCTATGAACATTCACCGGAACCCTCTGGCAGGCAGAAACTACGAGTATTATTCCGAGGATCCTGTCCTCTCCGGTAAGATTGCCGCTGCTATTACCCGTGGTGCCCAGAAGCATCCCATTTCCACCTGTGTCAAGCATTTTGCGGCCAACAACCAGGAGACCTCCCGCTGGGACAAGGACGATTCCGTTATGACCGAGCGTGTACTCCGTGAAATCTATCTCAAGGGCTTTGAAATTGTGGTCAAGGAAGCCGATGCCCGTGGCTTTATGACCTCCTACAATCCCTTGAATGGTGCCCAGACCGCAACCCGGAAGGATCTTCTGATGAACATCCTCCGTGAGGAGTGGGGCTTTGATGGCATCGTAGTTACCGACTGGGAAGGCGATACCGGCCTGGCAGTGGAGTGCCTGGAGGCTGGTAACGATGTGCTGATGCCTGGATTCCCCGGTATGGTGGACTGGGTCTACAAGAAGTCTCAGGATGGAACCCTGTCCCGGAAGGCACTGGAGGACTGTGCCGGCCGTCTGCTGAAGATTGTTATGAATTCCAACGCTATGGAGCGTTATTTGGCCCGATAAACCGTCATTCAACCGGTGTATCAAAAAGGGATACACCGGTTGAATAATCGGATATTGTGTTAAGAAATTTCGTTGAGTATAATCAACGTGTTTCAAAAATATTAAGGAGATGCAAACATGAAAAAACGTACCTTTGCATTGTTGCTGGCTGTTGCAATGCTGCTGGGCTTCTTTGTGGGCTGCGGCGAAAGCACGACTGCTGCTGGCGACAGCAATGCGGCAGTTTCCTCTGAGGCTCCTGCCCAGAAGGAAGAAGAACTGTTCGTTCCTGAGGTTCCCGTGGCGGAATCCACCAACGAGGAGGCAGTGCCTTCTTACACCATTCCCATTTCTGAGGAAACACTGAACTACTCCATTTGGCTCACCTATGCCCCCTTTGCTGCGGAGCTGGTGAATACCGAAACCATGGAGGGGATGCTGGTTCTGGATAAGCTCCAGGAGATCACCAACATCCACTTTGATGTGACCGCTGCCAACGGCGCTGCGGAGCAGGACAACTTTAACCTGATGATCGCAGCTGGCGATTACTGCGATATTATTTCTTCTATGAGCTTCTACGCCACCGGTTTGGAGGGCGCAGTAGAGGAGGGGATTGTTCAGGATCTGGCAGATGTTCTGCATGAGAAGTGCCCCATCTACTGGTCTTATCTCACCGCCAACACCAATACGCTTATGCGTGCTTACACCGATTCCGGCTATATGCCCGCCATCTGCGTGGTTACCCCCGAGGTTGGTCAGGAAGTGGTTGGCCCCATCCTTCGTCAGGACTGGCTCAACGAGTTCGGCATGGATATGCCCAAGACCTACGACGATCTATATAATTATTTTGAAAGAGCCTACACTGAAAAAGGTGCAACCTATGTGATGGAATCCACCACCGGTATTGTAGCCGATTTTGCTTATGGCTCTAACATTGCTCTGGGGGATTTTGCTGTGGTAGACGGCGAAGTACAGTACGGCAATGTTCAGGACGGCTTCAAGGATTATCTGAAGTTCGCCAACAAGCTGTACACTGCCGGTGTTATCTCTCAGGATTTCTTTGCAGATACCACCAATGACCTGTCCAGCGAAGCACGGCTGAACTTTGGACTGGGTACCAACTCCCTGGTCTGCACCGCTGCCAACAACACCAGCGACATTATGATGAATGTAACCGATCCCAACTTTGAAATGGCTGTTATGCCCTATGTTTCTGTGGATGGCAACTCCGAGAACCACATCGGCCCTGCCTCTCTCACTGACACCATGAAGGATGATGATCCCTGGTGCTTCTCCACCTCCTGCAAGGACATTGACCCTCTGCTTCAGATGGTAGAGTATATGTTCAGCGACGAGGGGTATCTGCTGACCAACTACGGCGTGGAAGGGGAGACCTACACCCTGGTGGATGGTGAGCCTCAGTATACCGACATGATTATCAATAACCCGGATGGACTTTCTTATTTCTTTGCCAGCTATGTCTATGCTACCAATGCTGCATCTGGCTTCTTCCCCTATATCAACGATATGAGAAAGACCTTCTATGAGTTCAACGACAATCAGTGGCAGGTTTTTGAGGATCTGCGGAATCTGGCTGACTGCACCTACAACTATCCCTCCTACGCATCTATGACCACGGAGGAGTCCGGTGAGTACAGCTCCATCGAGTCCGATCTGTCTACCTACTCTGAGAGCACTGTGCTTGAATTCATTGTGGGTACCAGAGATATTGACAGTGAGTTTGACAGCTACGTTAAGACCCTCTACGATATGGGCCTCCAGGATCTCATTGATCTGAAGCAGGCTGCCTATGACCGTGCCATGAAGCGCATGGACGCATTCACTGCAGCATAAGTAACATGTAGACGCCCCCTCCGGAAGAATGGACTTTCGGAGGGGGCGTTCTATCACATTTTTGTTATATTCAGAGGCTTTCTTGGCACAGTCCGCAGGAACTTGATATCTGGATGGCCCAGAACCAAGCAGCGAACCACTGATTCGCCAGGGGCAAGCTGTAACAGGGTATGGATTTTCTCGCTGGCGGCAGCACAGGCGGTGAAATAGCCGCTGTAGAGGCAGCCCAGACCCAGATGATATGCCATCAGTTCTGTGTAGGCCGCTGCAGCTGCGGCGTCCCGGGGGTCATCCTTTGAAACGAAAAGGAGCAGCAGGGGGGCGTGGAAAAACAGGGGGTCAAAGGATTTGTTGGTACTGCGGATTTCTGCCCAACTGATAAAATTCCGTGCCCGCCGAAGCTCTCCGGGGTCAGCAGCGGTCTGTAGCTGGGCCTGGCCCACCTGACCCAGCCCTTCCAAAGCGGCATCCAGCAGCTGCGGAATGGATTCAGTCACAGCAATATACCGAGTTCCCTGAAGATTTTTGGCAGTGGGACAGGCACGAGCTGCGGACAAAAGCATATCAAGCTGCTGATCCGTAACAGGGGTTCTGGTATAGTGGCGGCAGGAGCGTCGCTGCTGCATAGAGCATAAAAGGTTTTCCGGGTGCCTCACCGGCTGAATCTCGTTACATTCATTCATGTTGAGCTGGTCATCCCAAACAGCCTGTCTGGGACAGACAGCGATACAGTGCCCGCAGGACAGGCAGCGATCGGGGTATTCGAGACAGGGACTGCCGTCGTTTATGGTAAGAGCACCGGGAAAGCAGTCCCGGGTACATTTTCCGCATCCGATACAAAGGTTTTTTTCAATTCGAATCACAATGGCACCTCCAGATTTTTTCTTTTATCATAACATATTATCCTTGTTTTTTCTACAGAAAACAGGGCCAAATCAGATAGAAAGTACAGAAATAAACGTGCCTAAAAAAGGCGTGTTGCAAAATGGTTTGCAACACGCCCCAAATATACTGTTATACAATCAGGTAGAGACCGGATTCAGATCACAGTGTGTCGTTCTGGGCATCGGCTTCCTGGGCATCAGACTCGGGCAGCGCCTCCGGCTCCTTCAGGAAGGCCATAAACTCGTCGCCGGTGATGGTTTCCTTGGTCAGCAGATACAGGGCGATTTCATCAAGGCGCTCACGGTTCTCCCGGAGCAGGCTACAGGCTTCTTCGTAGCAGCTCTGGAGAATTTCACGAATCTCCTGATCGGCTTCGGCAGAGGTGCTCTCAGCACAGTTAATGGAGCTCTGACCGCCCAGATATTCACTGCTGGTGGTGGCCAGCGCCATGAGGCCCAGCTTCTTACTCATGCCGTAGAGCATAACCATCTTTCTTGCAAGATCGGTGGCACGCTCTATGTCATTGGAAGCACCTGTGGTTTGAGCACCAAAGACAACTTCCTCGGCGGCACGGCCGCCCAGCAGGGTTTTGATCTCGACCAGAAGCTCTTCCCGGGTGGAGAGGAATCGCTCTTCCTCCTCCATCTGGAGGGTATAGCCCAGAGCACCGGAGGTATGGGGAACGATGGTGATTTTCTGCACAGGAGCCTTGTGCTTTGCCAGGGCAGAGACCAGAGCATGACCAACCTCGTGATAGGAAACAATCCGTTTTTCAATGTCTGTAAGAACAGTGCCCTTTTTCTCTGTGCCGGCAATGACGACCTCGAAGGAAACAAGCAGATCTTCCTGATTTACAGCCTGTCGGCCCTGACGAACCGCACGGAGCGCAGCTTCGTTGACGATGTTCGCCAGATCAGCGCCTACACATCCGGCAGTAACCTGAGCGATCCGGTTGAGATCTACATCCTCGGTAAGCTTAATATGCTTGGTGTGAACCTTCAAAGTCTGGAGCCGTCCGGCCAGGTTGGGACGGTCTACAATAATCCGGCGGTCAAATCGACCGGCACGGAGCAGTGCCTTGTCCAAAATTTCGGGACGGTTGGTGGCTGCCAGGATGACCACGCCCTTAGAGGAATCAAAACCGTCGATTTCGGAGAGCAGCTGGTTCAGGGTCTGCTCCCGCTCGTCGTTACCGCCGTAGCGGCTGTCACGGCTTTTGCCGATGGCATCAATCTCGTCGATGAAGATAATGGCGGGGGCCTGCTTGGACGCCTGCTGGAACAAGTCACGGACACGGCTGGCGCCTACACCTACAAACATCTCCACAAAGTCAGAACCGGAGATAAAGAAGAAGGGGACACCGGCTTCACCGGCGACAGCCTTAGCCAGCAGGGTTTTACCGGTAC
>CAZFXB010000021.1:1500-17140 GCA_964522835.1 uncultured Oscillospiraceae bacterium | reverse complement strand
TAGTAGCCCTCAGCCATGTCGTCAATGAGGTAAGCCAGACGACGCTGTGGGGCAAGCGTCGTCTGGCTTACCTCATTGACGACATGGCTGAGGGCTACTACGTTCTCATGACCTTCGAGGCTAAGCCCGAGCTTCCCGCTGAGCTGGATCGTGTAATGAAGATCACCGAGGGTATCGTTCGTTGCATGATTACCACTGTTGAAGCATAAGGAGGCATTTTCATGCTGAACCACATTGTTCTCATGGGCCGCCTGACCCGGGACCCGGAGCTTCGCCGCACCGGATCCGGCATCGCAGTGGCATCCTTTTCTCTGGCAGTAGACCGGGATTACCAGTCGAAAGAGTCCACAGAAAAGGCCGTGGATTTCATTGACATCGTCGCCTGGAGAAGTACAGCGGAGTTTGTCTCCAAGTATTTCACCAAGGGCCGCATGGCAGTGGTATCCGGCAGACTTCAGATCAGAACCTGGAAAGATAAGGACGGCGGCAATCGTCGCACCGCAGAGGTGGTAGCCGATAATGTTTACTTCGGCGACTCCAAGCGTGATGGCGGCAACGCTGGCAGCTATTCTGCTGAGTATGGTAATTCCTTCTCGGCTCCTGCTGCAAACAGCTACAGCAGCGGCTATTCTGCTCCTGCTCCCGCACCTGCTGCTTCCGAATTCTCCATGCTGGAGGAAGACGACAGCGATCTGCCCTTCTGATCCATTCCACAATGAAAAGTACTTTAGATAGGAGGAAATACCATGGCTAACGATAGAGCTAGAGGCCGTAAGCGTCGTAAGGTATGCAGCTTCTGTGTAGACAAGGTCGAGCACATCGACTACAAGGATACTGCAAAGCTTCGCCGTTACCTCTCTGAGCGTGGCAAGATTCTGCCCCGCAGAACCACCGGTACCTGTGCTAAGCATCAGCGTCAGCTGACCACCGCTATTAAGCGTGCTCGTCAGATCGCTCTGCTGCCTTATGTCACCGACTAATATGCAGTTTTCCCCGTTGCCTTTTTGGCAGCGGGGATTTTGTTTTGTCCCGGCAGCGGCCCATTGACAAAACACCACCACCTGTTATAATGAAATAATAAGAAACGCTGAGAAAAAGAGGTGTATGGACGTGAAATTACTGTGGAAAAGACTGCTGGGGATTCTTTTGATTGCGGTGCTGCTGACCGGATCGGTTTCTGCAAACTCTGCCCAGACCTGGTTCGAGGGGGTAGATGCTGCCGGTGTGGTTGCCTCGGTTCAGGTGTCGCCCATTACGGTGGAAAAGGAGATATTGACCTTTGACCTTCAGTCATTTCCCAGGGAATACTATACCTCCGCAGAGGATTTCCTTGCATACAGCGGATCCGTTACAGCGGAATATACCTTTTATAATCCCTCGACATACACGGTTACCGCCAGACTGCTGTTTCCGTTTGGAATGTTGCCCTCTTACGCTGGATTCTCCGGGGATACCATGGCTGAACGCTATGGAGTAAGTGTGGATGGAGCGGCGGTAGAAACCACCCTACGGCATACGCTCAGTGGAGGATACGAGCAGTTTTCTCTGGAGAAAGATTTGGGAAAGCTTTCAGACGACTATGTGGAGGGGGCATGGGTTCGACAGGATACTCCGGTGAGAAAGTATACCTTCCAGGTGGAGGGAACCAATGCCAAGCAGGGCAGTTCTGTTACGGCTGCATTTGCGGTAGATGGAAAGGAAAAAGATTGTTGGATCTATTGCCCTGATATCTGTAGCTATTCCGGGTATGATGATGGCACAGAAGAAGCCTCTGTCTGGGCCTGGGACGGTAAGACCATTGCGGTCTATGTTATCGGTCGGTGGGATGATTCGTTTCCTGAATGGAAATTCCACACCGACGGTAACATGGCGGAAGAAGCAGACGGAAAAATGACGGAGGTTTCTGTCGAGAAGCATACCTTCCGTGATTTTGCACTGTCCCAGTGGAGGGAAGACTCCGGGGTCAGCGAAATGGACTGGTACAACGCTATGGTGACAGCTTGCGAAGAAATGGCCAGCGAGAACGGAATCATGCTTTCCTTTTGGCACTATGGTATGGATCTGACCCGGTATCTCATGGGCTGGTATGAATACGAGATCACCCTGGAGCCGGGGCAGCACATCACCAATACGGTGACGGCCCCCATGTATCCGGACATTGAGCAGAAGTACGAACCGCCCGTTTATACGTACACCTATCTGCTGTCTCCCGCCCAGACCTGGAGCCAATTCGGGAAACTGGATGTGCGAATCAACACACCCTATTATATGTCGGAGGAAAGCGTTTCCGGGTTCCAGAAGACGGAAACAGGCTATCGACTGGTACAGGGGGGACTGCCGGAGGGGGAACTGACCTTTTCCCTTTGTCAGGAGGAAGAACCTGAGATGGTAAAAAGCAGTGGTCTGTCTGCCCTGGGGCCGGGGATCGTAATGGTTGGATTCTGTGTTCTGCTACTGTGTGGATTGGTGGCTGTGTTGGTCGGTCTAAGAAAAAAGAAAAGGTGATGGAATGGTTCTGATGCAAGCTGTAATTGCATCAGAACCATTCTTGTTTTTATGTGTTTACGCTCAGAACGAAAAAACAGGTGGTGAAATGGATAGAAAACAGGAACAGATTGGAATTGAAATGAATTTTCTTGTTAAAAATGTTGCAAAGATGATCTGGACAAACAGAAAATAAGGGTGATTTTCGTAAAAAACAGAAAAATTCATAAAAAAGACTTGCGTTTTTGACGGGCTTCGCATATAATAGTGCAAAACATGAAACGTATGTGACATCTGTAGCGTCGGTAAGGAGCGATTTTGAATGAAACCTCTGTCTAATCTTGCATCTGCTGTGAAGCCCTCTGCCACCATGGCCATTGATGCTGTCTATAAAAGCATGAAGGCCCAGGGAATTGATGTGGTGGGATTTGGTGCCGGTGAGCCGGATTTTGCCACCCCGGATCATATCAAGGCTGCCTGCATTCAGGCACTGGAAGAAAATAAGACAAAATATACCCCGTCCTCCGGCATTACGGAGCTGAAAAATGCAGTGTGCTATCGGATGAAAAAGGATTGTGGGCTTGACTATACTGCGGCCAATGTGGTAGTGGCCTCCGGCGCCAAGCACAATGTATATCTGGCAGTCCGTGCCCTGGTAAACCCGGGGGATGAGGTGGTGATCCCGGGGCCCTACTGGGTTTCCTATAGCGAAGTGGTGGGAATCTGCGGCGGTAAGCCTGTGGTGATCCATACCACCGAAGAAGAGGGCTTTAAGCTGACCCCCAAGGCTCTGGACGAGGCCATCACCGACAAAACCAAGTGCATCATCATCAACAGCCCCTCAAACCCCACCGGCATGATGTATACCAGAGAGGAGCTGCGGGCTCTGGCTGATGTATGCATTAAGAGAGATATCTATATCATCGCTGATGAAATCTATTATAAGCTGGTTTATGACGGCCGGGAATTTGTATCCATGTGTGCACTGGGCGAGGATGTAAAGGAGAGAACCATTCTCATCAACGGTGTTTCCAAGTCCTATGCCATGACCGGCTGGCGTGTGGGCTACGCCCTGGCTCCGGCGCATATTGCCAAGATTATGTCCAGCTATGTGAGCCACTCCACCGGCGCACCCGCATCTCTGGCGCAGTGGGCAGCTGTGGCAGCCCTCACATCCTCTCAGGACTCTGTGGAGCAGATGCGTCAGGCCTTTGAAGGCAGACGAGATTATATTGTGGAACGGATCAACAATATGGAACTGGTCAGCTGCCTGAAGCCCCAGGGTGCCTTCTATATTATGTGTAACATCTCCAAGGTGTTTGGCAAAAAGTGCGACGGTGTGGTGATTGATAACTGTGACACCTTTGCCTCTCAGCTTCTGGAGAAGGGGCTGGTGGCTGTGGTCTCTGGCAGCGGCTTCGAGGCCCCCAACTATGTTCGGTTTGGCTATGCCACATCGATGGAGAATATTAAAGAGGGCATGGATCGGTTGGAGCGGTTCCTGCTTACACTGACAGATTGATAATTTATCCGCACAGATTTCAAACATCTGTGCGGATTTTTGCGCTTTTTCGGAATTTTTCCATGGAAAGGGACGAATGGAATTGACTTTGGAACAATTTATGGATATAATGAGGGGTACGTATCTGGGCTTTTCGGAGCCCAATGAATTAGGAGGCACGGACGTAACATGAAAAAGAGTATTTTAACTTACGTGGTCGTCGTGGCGCTGATCGTTCTGCTGGCATTTACAGCAGTATTTGGTTTGGATCTTGGCTTTACCAAGGTTCCCAGCCTGGAGGACGGTGTCACGTTGGGCCTGGATCTTGTGGGTGGTTCCGAGATCACCTACCAGGCCGTCATTCCCGAGGGTACTGACGCAGATACCGTCTCTGACGGTATTGGTTCCGCAGTGACTATGCTGCGGCAGCGGCTGGATTCCCTGGGCTATTCTGAGGCAACTGTCACCCGGCAGGGCGACGATATGATCGTTGTGGATATCCCCGCAGTGACCAACCCGGAGGAAGCAGCGGCGCAGATCGGTACCACTGCTGTGGTAGAGTTCCGCACGTCTGACTACGATGCAGAGGCCGGCACTGGCATGTGCGTCACCGGTAAGGCCATCAAGTCTGCAAAGGCACAGTTCAGTGCCATTGATGAGTCTGGTACTTCTCAGTGGCATGTAGTTCTGGAGTTCACAGAAGAGGGCCGGAAGCAGTTTGCTGAAATTACCAAGTATGCTGCCAATATGGCCAGCGGTGAGAACTATGTGGGCATCTATCTGGATGATGCTGCAATTTCCACCCCCCAGGTTGGCTCTGAGTTTGCTGCCAACGGTATTGATGATGATTCTGCCATCATTACCCTGGGCTCCAGCACCCAGTCTGAGTATGCTACTTATCTGGCTGACATCATTGCAGCCGGTCAGCTCCCCTTCGAACTGAAGAACGTGAAGATGGAGTCCATCGGTGCTTCTCTGGGTGAGAAGAGCCTTTCCACCTCTCTGGTGGCAGGTGCCATCGGCGTTGCACTGGTTATGCTGTTTATGATCGTATTCTATCGGCTGCCCGGTCTTATTGCCAGCGTGGCTCTGGCGTTCTACACGGCGCTGTTCCTGGTTGTGATCTCTGTGGCCAAGCTGAACCTGAGCTTGCCCGGTATCGCAGGTATTATCCTGACGGTGGGTATGGCAGTGGATGCAAACGTTATCATATTTGAGCGTATCCGTGAGGAGATCAGAGTCGGCAAGACCGTTCGGGCGGCCATTGAGTCTGGCTATAAGAGTGCCATGACTGCTATCATCGACTCCAATGTGACCACCATTATTGCAGCTGTTGTGCTGTGGCGGCTGGGCACCGGTACCACCGTGGGCTTCGCTAAGACCCTGTTCATCGGTGTGATCCTTTCTATGATTGTGATGCTGTTTGTGAGCCAGCTGCTGATGCGTTCGCTGGTGGGCCTGAAGGCAGTCAACCCTGCCCTCTACGGTGTGAAGAAAGAAAAGGAGGAGAAGTAAGATGTTTGAGAATAAGACGTTCAGCTTTGTGAAGCATTTTAAGCTCTTCCTTGTGATCTCTGCCATTCTGGTTGTGGTTGGCGTTGTAGGTCTTGTGACCCTGCCCTTTGGCGTAAATCTGTTCAACATGGATGTGGACTTCCTGGGCGGTGTTACCATGACCTTTGATATGGGTGAGGCTGTGGATTCCGCTGTGGTAGAGGACGTTGCCAAGAATGTTCTGGACAATAAGCTGTCCTCCGTCACCACTGCCGGTACCGACGGTACCCAGGTGGTTGTGAAGTCTCTGTATGTGGAGAATGAGACCCGTGATGATCTGGTTCAGGCTCTGAAGGAGACCTATCCCAATGTTACTGTGGTATCCAGCAGCTCCGTTTCCGCATCTGTTTCCAATGACCTGCGGAATTCTGCCATTCTTTCCGCTGTCGTGGCAGTCCTCTGTATGCTGGTATACATCGCAATTCGGTTTGATTTCAGCTCCGGCCTGGCCGCTGTCGTTGCCCTGTGCCATGACCTGCTGGTGATGCTGTCCTGCTACATCATCTTCCGGATCCCCTTTAATGTTAACTTTATTGCTGCCGCTTTGACCATCCTGGGCTACTCCATCAATGCCACCATCGTGGTATTCGACCGGGCCCGTGAGAATCAGAGGGCCAATCCCAGAGCGGATTTCCGGGATGTTATGGACAAGTCCATTTGGCAGACCATGTCCCGTTCCATCAACACTACTCTGACTACCCTTCTGCCCATTGTGCTGATCCTGATTATGGGCGTGACCTCCATCCGGAATTTCTGCTGGCCCCTGTTCGTGGGCGTAGTTGCAGGCTGCTATTCTTCCGTCTGTATTTCCGGCAATGTGTGGGTTCGCCTCAAGGGTAAGAAGCTCCGCAAGAAGGCTTAATTGCTGTATTCGAAATGCCGTCCCGATCCGGGACGGCATTTTTCTGTTTTTTCATTGACTCCGCAGCAACTGGAGATGTTATACTTGACAATGCTCCAAGGGGACATGCTACATTATAATTAAATAAATCTTAAGGCGGGGAAGATTGACAGCCAACGGTGGCTGTGATATAACTGTCATAAGTAAAATAGTACAGTTTTGGACACATAAAGGACACAGAAAAAAGCTATCCTAAAGAAAAGAAAAATGCAACTTTTTGCGGCTTTTTGCGTCTATACGATATACGGAAGGGGGAAGTGGTGTTGAAACGGAAAGAGAAGAACGTAAAGCTGACGGCGGCAGAACGAAAAGAAAAACGCCGGGAACGGCTCATCAGCATGGCCTTTATTTCCCCCAGTCTCATAGGACTGCTCATCTTCTTTGTGCTGCCCTTCTTTGTGGTGGTGTACTATGCATTTGTGAACAACCCGGTGCAGCATGAGTTTGTGGGCTTTGACAATTTCAAGAATCTCTTCGGGAACTACTCCTTCCAGCTGGCGGCGAAAAATACGGCTATTTTCTCCATTATTTCCGTGCCTACGGCGGTGATCGGGGCATTGATTTTGGCCTGTATGCTGAATCAGAAGATTCCAATGAAAAGCCAGATTCGCTCCTTCCTCTTGACCCCCATGATGGTGCCAGTGGCCTCCATTGTGCTGATCTGGCAGGTGGTGTTCTCCAACAACGGTGCCTTAAACGAGTTTTTGTCCAACTTTGGGGTGGATAAAATCGACTGGATGAAGTCGGAGTACAACCGATATGTGGTGATTCTCCTGTATCTGTGGAAGAATCTTGGCTATAATATGATTCTTTTTCTGGCAGCTCTCAACAATGTGCCCAACGATATTCAGGAGATGGCCATGCTGGAGGGAGCGGGATCATTGCGGATCTTCTTCCAGATCAAGCTTCGGTATATTTTCCCCACGATCCTGTTTGTCACCATTTTGTCCCTCATCAACTCTATGAAAATTTTCCGGGAGGTCTATCTTCTGACCGGAAAATATCCCTACGACGGGCTATACTTACTACAGCATTTTATGAACAACACCTTTGAGAGCATGGACTATCAAAAGCTGTCCGCTGCGGCACTGATCCTGGCGGCGGTGATGGTGGTGGTCATTGGACTTCTGTTTCTGGTGGATGGAAAGCTGGGAGAGGATGTGGAAGAAGAATGAGACATCCGAAAAAACAGCACAGCCAGAGCTATTATCGCCGCAAAAGGCTGATTCTGAAGATCCTCTTGACGGCCTTTGCACTCTCCATGGCAGTGATTTTCCTTTTGCCCATTGTGCTGACCATATCCAACTCCTTTATGACGGAGCAGGAAATCACCGCCAACTACGGTGTGATTTTTGGCAGCGGCAACTCCAGTGACAGCAGCTCAGGCTCGGCGGTGACCAGCTATATTTCAGAGGCGGTGAACCTGAAATTCATCCCGGATATGGTTTCCTTCAAGCAATACTGGACGGTGCTGTTCAACAGCCCCTCCTATCTGCTGAAATTCTGGAACTCTGTATTTTTAACGGTGCCCATTGTTATGTTTCAGGTGGCTCTGGCGGCATTGGCCTCCTATGGGTTCTCCCGGTACCGGGGGAAAAAGCGGGAAATAATCTTTTTTACCTATATCATTCTCATGCTGATGCCCTATCAGGTGACGCTGGTGCCAAACTATCTGGTAAATAAGTGGCTGAATTTGCTGGATACCCGCTGGGCCATCATTCTGCCGGGTATTTTTGCCCCCTTCAGCGTGTTTTTGCTGACCAAAAATATGCGGCGAATTCCAAAGTCCTATATTGAAGCGGCCCAGCTGGACGGAGCCGGGGAATGGCAGATTTTTTACAAGGTGTGCCTCCCTATGTGCAAAAGTGCCATCGTCAGTGTGGCCATGCTGGTGTTTATCGACTACTGGAACATGGTGGAGCAGCCCCTTATCATGTTCTCTGACACAGAAATGTATCCCCTCAGCGTGTTTTTAAGCGAAATCAACAGCGGTGAAGTAGGCGTGGCCTTTGCAGTGGCCGTGATCTACATGGTGCCCACCCTGCTGATGTTCCTGTGGGGCGAAGAATATCTGGAGGAGGGAATTACCTACTCCGGCGGCATCAAGGGTTAAAATGAACGAGGTGAAACCCATGGAAGAAAAGAAAGTAAGGAGCAGACGAGATTGGGTCAAAAATGCGCTGATCGTCTTTTTGACGGTTATGCTGGTGCTGACCTTTTTCTCCAATACCATTATGAATTATTCCCTGCCAGAGGTGGCGGCTCAGTACCCCCAGTCCACCACCATTACCACCAAAATTCGGGGCAGCGGAACAGTGGAGGCGGCCCAGAGCTACAATGTGACCGTTTCTGAGACACGAACCATTGCTGCTGTCAATGTGAAGGCCGGGGATACCATCACAGCGGGGCAAAAGCTTTTGACCCTGGATGCCATGGACAGCCAGGAGCTTCAGGATGCGAAGACCAGCTATGAGACATTGAAGCTGGAATATGACAAACAGCAGATTCAGATGGGGGAGCAGACCAATGCCTCCAATGCGTCTCTTCAGCAACTAAAGGATACGGTTTCTCAGGCCGAGTCGGATTTGGCCGATGCCCAAAAGTACGAAGCCAGCCTGAAGTCCTATCAGGATGCGGAGCAGAGCGCACAGAATACGTTGAACTCCAAGCAGCAGGCTCTGGCGACAGCCAATACAAATCTTTCTTTGCTTCAGGCGGAGAAGGAGAATATGGCATCAACCGATACGGGCTATATGGCGGCCCAGGATCGGGTCACAGCGGCCCAGGAGGCCCTGATGGCAGCCATGGAGGAAGAGGGGGACACTTCTGCGGCTCAGGCAGAGCTGGATGCGGCCCAGAATGCCCTGAACCAGTATACCGTGGAGATCAGCCAGAAAATCGCAAATGCCCAGACTGCCCAGATCAATGCACAGGCGGCGGTGGATTCTGCCCAGAGCGCCTTGACCGCAGCGCAGACTGCCACCAGCCAGTTCCAGGCAGACAACCCCAACGCCATGTCTGCTACGGCTGCGGAAGCTGCCCTGAAGTCTGCCAAGGATGCCCTTGCGGCAGCAGAGGCCGCCGCTGCGGACGAAAAGGTGCAGAAGGAATATGACGATGCTGTGGCGGCTCTTGATAAAGCGGATCTGGAAAAGCGGCTGAAAGAGGCAGAGAAAAAGGTGAAGACTCTGGAGGCGAAGACCTCTGCTTCAGAGATTGTGGCCCGGTTCGGCGGCGTGGTGACGGAGGTCAATGTGGCCGCCGGAGACACCACCACCCCGGATACCCCCCTGATGGTGGTAGAGATGACGGAAAAGGGGTATAACCTTACCGCCTCTGTGACCAAGGCCCAGGCCAAGACCCTGCGGGAGGGGCTGACGGCAGAGATCACCAACCTTTGGAACAGCGGCATCACCATGACACTTTCCTCCATCGCCACGGACAAGGACGACCCCTCTGGAAGCAAAAAGCTGACCTTTACCCTTCAGGGGGAGGATATCTCTGTGGGGCAGAATATCAGCTTCTCTGTGGGAGATAAAAACGCCAGCTATGATGTGGTTTTGCCCACAGCAGCCATTCACTCCGATGCGGACGGCAGCTTTGTCTATACCGTTACCGCCAAGTCAAGCCCTTTGGGCAACCGTTACACC
Organism: uncultured Oscillospiraceae bacterium; assembly: GCA_964522835.1. Taxonomy (GTDB): domain Bacteria; phylum Bacillota; class Clostridia; order Oscillospirales; family Oscillospiraceae; genus HGM13006. The sequence goes on along the minus strand of CAZFXB010000021.1, from coordinate 7,050 downwards.
GTAAAGAAAAAGACGGTTACGGTTCTTGCCTCTGACGATGTGAGCAGTGCCGTAACCGGTGATCTCAGCACAGCAGACTTTGTTATCACAACCTCTACAGTTCCCATTGAGGTGGGAGACCAGGTTCGGATTGCGGAATGAGGTGAGAGACCATGAAAAAGTGCCTTCGGTGGCTTTTGCTCCGATGGAGGCTGTGCCTGTGGGTGCTGCTGGTAGGAGTGAGCCTGGGCGTGTTCGGCCTGCTGTGCCGGGGGGACAAACAGACTGTGGAGAATCTTCCCTCTCAGCTGGGGGCAGTCCGCTGGGAGACAGAGGACAAACCCTATAGCTTGTCTACGGTTTTTTTACAGGAACGGGACAGCATTCCGGCCTCCGCTCTGCCGGAGATTCGCATCCAGGTGGAGAACGCCCTGACGGCGGCGGGAACCGCCTCAGAGGACTACCCCTGGCTCTACGCCTACTCCAGAACAGAACAGGCCACGCTGAAAAACGGGGTAGCTTCCGCACAGGTGGAAATGACCCTGGTTTCCGGGGACTATTTTAAACTGCACCCACTGCCGGTTCGCAATGGCTGGTACTTTGAGGATTCGGAGGTTATGCGGGATCGAATCGTGCTGGATCGGCAGACCGCCTGGGATCTGTTTTACTCGGACAACGTGGTAGGGGAGTATCTCACCTGGAACGGCCAGAACTACGTGGTGGCGGCTGTGGTGGATATGGAGCCGGGAAAGTACAATGAAATGGCGGCGGGGAAAACATGCCGTGCCTGGGCCCTGGCGGACTCGCCCGGGGCAGACCAGACATTGGGCTTTACCTGTGTGGAAATGGTGCTGCCTCAGCCGGTAAAGGGCTTCGGTATATCCACGGTTACAGCTGCATTGGGAAGCTACCTGCCGGAGGGGACATCCCCGGTGGATAATTCGGAGCGGTTTTCTCTGGTGAACCGCTGGAGTGCCCTGAGAACCATTTCTACCCGGTGGATCTCCTCCCAGGCCATTGCCTATCCCTACTATGAAAATGCGGCCCGGCTGGTGGAAAATCATCTGGCCCTGCGGCTGATCCCGGAGGGGATATTTCTGGGATTCCCGGTCATCAGCATCTTTATCTGGCTGTGGCTGCTGAACAAAAAGCGTACCTGGGGCCTCCACAGCATCCGGGATGCCATTGAACGGTCGGTGGAGAAAAAGCGCACCCGGGACTATGAAGCACGGCTTCGGGGTGAAGTACCAAAGAAGAAAAGCCGAAGAAGAGAGAAGTTTGACGACTTTGATGATATATATTGAAGAAGGTAACAATTTCTTTGAAAGGAGCAGTAATATGAAAAGACGATTGTTGGCCCTGCTGTTGGCCACTGCCATGTGTTTTTCTCTGGTGGCCTGCGGGGATGAGAAGGAGACCAGCTCGGTCAAGACCCTGGCCCAGGAGCTGGGCTACGGGTATTTGTCAGAATACAGCGATTTGCAGGTGGAACTGGACTGGATTGGTACAGTGTCCAGTGCCAGTGGTATGCTGTATTTTTCCGGCGACTACTACGACGAGGAAAACGGAACCAGTGCCACCAAGCTTTATCAGGTGGATCCTGCATCAGGCAGCACCACGGAGATTCCTGTGCCCCAGATGGAAAACTCTGAAGGTGTCAGTGAATATATCCAGTCCATCTCTGTCTGCCCTGACGGCAGCGGCTATTGGCTTATGATGGAGCACTACACCTATCAGGTCTACGAGGACCTGGACGGTGACGGCATTATGCCGCTGGAGGAGACCGGAGAGGTGGCATCAGCCACAGCTGTAGCAGAGGAAGCTGTGGCCGAAAACGGAGAGGAAGCACCTGCCCAGGAGGTCGATTCTCTGGAGGAGCCTGTAACGGAGGATGCACCCGCAGATATGGCCCCTGTAGAGGGGGACTTCCAGGAGGAGAATTACTACCTGGCCCAGAAGTATGATATGTCCGGAAATATGGTTGCAGAGATCAATATGACCGAGGCTACCGCAGATATGGACTATTTTTATCCCCAGTATGTGGCACAGAATGGGGCAGGGGATCTGCTGATTTCCTGTGATTCCGGCATTCTGGTATTCGGCAGCGACGGAACCCAGAAGCCGACCGTTGAGATGAATGACCAGTGGGTTCAGTCCATGGTGGCCAGCGGAAACGGCACCGTGGTGACCAGCTATTACAACACGGAACTGAGCAAGAGTGTTGTGGCCCGGGTGGAGAATGGTGCGCTGTCTCAGCCGCTTGATATTACTGGATTCCCGGAGACGGGAAACATGAGCCTGTACCCCGGGGATGGGGATACGGTACTGATTAACGATGGAACCATCCTCTATTCTCTGGATGTGAACACGGGTGCGGCCACAAAGCTTCTGTCCTGGCTGGATTCTGACATCAATGGCAGCAATCTCAGCGGCATTGCTTACAGCGGTGCAGATAAAGTTGTGGTGCTGATGTCCGACTTTGGGAGAGACGGGGTTACCTACGAGATGGGAATGCTGACCAAAACACCCGTGGAGGAGATCCCGGAGCGCACCATTCTGACGCTGGGAGGAACCTATCTGAATGACAGCCTGCAAAATGCAGTGATCGACTTCAACCGGACGAACGATACCTATCGGATCACCTTTGTGGACTACGGCGACTATAACACCAATGAGGATTATACTCTGGCAGAACAGCAGCTGGATCGGGATGTGATCTCCGGAAACAGCCCGGATATTATCAGTCTGTCATCAGGCCATGCACAAAAATATATCGCCAAGGGTGCGCTGGCGGATCTTAGTGCGCTGATGGAGAAGGACGGGGAAATGTCCACGGATGACCTGCTTTCCGGCCCCCTCAAGGCGTTTATGTCAGAGGGTAAGCTCTACGGTATGCCAAGTACGTTTACCTTGCAGTCCCTGAAGGCCAGCCGGAAGCTGGTGGGGGATATCACATCCTGGGATATGGCCACCTTCGGTGAGATTGTAAAAAATCTGGACGAGTCTGTGGAGATTATGAAGTATACCAGCCAGGAGAGCTTCCTGAGTCAGATGGTGGCTCAGAACCTGGGCAGCTTCGTGGATTATGGAAAGGTCACCTGTTCCTTTGACAGCCAGGAATTTAAGGATTTGATGGCCATTGCAGCCTGCTTCCCCACCCAGGAGGAGCTGGAGGCAGCGAATACGGACGAATCCGGCGAAGTGGTATATTATTATGATGACCCCGATGGGGAGATACAGCGTGGAGAACTGCTGACAAACGATCAGTATATCTCTGATAGCTCCTCTGTAAAGTATTTCTATAACCTGTACACGGAAGAAAACGGCTTTGTAAATCTGGGATATCCCCAGAATGAAGGAAGCGGTGCCATTATTTCCGTAGGCAATAGCCTTGCCATCTCCTCTAAGTGCAAAAACCAGGAGGGAGCCTGGGCGTTTATCAAAAATACGCTTTCTGATAAGAATCAGAAGGATATCTGGAACCTGCCTGTGACCGTGTCTGCCTTTGATTCTCTGATGGCTGAGGCCATGGAGAAGCCCTACTATATGGACGGGGACGAAAAGGTATACTACGATGATGTGATGTATATCGGAGATACGGAGTACACCGTGGAGCCGCTGACGCAGGAGCAGGTAGATGAATTCAAGGCGTATATCAACGGAGCTGAGATCTCCGGAAACTATGATACGGACATTATGGATATTGTAACAGAAGAATCTGGGGCCTACTTTGCCGGGGATAAGACTGCCGATGAGGTGGCTACCTTGATTCAGAACCGGGTCACCATCTATTTGGGTGAGACCAGCTGATTAAACAGGAAGCACCTGTGCCGAGGGGGCACAGGTGCTTTTTTGCAATGGGTCAGGAAATTACACGTCCTGCGATCTGGAAAGACAGCTGGGGAGACACAAGAATGGGGGAATAGGCTTTGTTACAGGATATAAGCACGGGCTGCTTGCGCAGTACGCCGTCAGTGTCGAGAAATGCGTCTTCCTCTGGGGCGGGCTGCTGGTCGTAGATCTTGATGTATCCGTTCCCGTCGTAGAGAAACAGGCCCACCTCGCCTGGGGTCAGGCTGCTGCATTGCTGGATCCAGACAATCTGGCCGTGGTGGTATCTGGGCTCCATACTGTCGCCGCTGACAAAGACACCGAAATCTGCCTGCTCCGGTACGGTATCGGCGGGGAAGGTCATTTTTTCAAACTGCTCGTCCTCCAGGAAGGCACCGGTGCCGGCAGAGGCGGGCAGGATGCTTACGGGCATTTCTATCAGACGCATTTCCCGGGGCTCCTGCTCCGGCGTGTATCGCCCGGAGGCGACAAGATCCTCCCGATAGTCCTGAAGCTTTTTCATCCCCTGATGATTCAGGGCATTTCGAGGCTTTGGGAAATCTGTAAAATAGTCAATCCCGTCCTCGATATGGAGGGCGTGGCAAACAGCCAGAAGCTGATAGCCATTGGGCACCGCATCCCCGGATTCCCATTTTCCCAGCCCCTGACGCTGGATGGAAAGGCCATAGTTTTGCAGCAGCTGGCTGAACTGGGTCAAGCTGAGTCCTGATTTTTGCCGGGCTTGGGCAATACGCTTGCCGATGATATTCTCCTGACGCTCCCGGGAGGCGTTGTATTGCCCCGACAGGGAGAGGGGTTTTTGATATTTTTGTCGGCCCATGGTCATCCCTCCTGATGGGGCTATTATAGACGGAAATTGCCGTTTTGTCAAGAAAATGCTCCTATTATGAGACGAAATGGTGTTGACAAAACTAAATAAGAGCGATATACTGGATAATAAGAAAGGTGGCCGTGGCATGGAGCAAGAGAAAAATTATATCTGTATTGATTTGAAAAGCTTCTTTGCCTCGGTGGAGTGTATGGAGCGGGGGCTGGATCCCATGAAGGCCAGGCTCCTGGTGGCAGATGCGTCCAGAACGGATAAGACCATCTGCCTGGCGGTGTCACCGGGACTGAAGGCTTACGGCATTCCGGGCCGATGCCGCCTGTTTGAGGCAAAACAGCGACTAAAGGAGCACAAAGCTCGAACCGGGGAGGAGGTGTCCTTTATCATTGCGCCGCCCCAAATGGCCCGGTATGTTAAAATATCGGCGGATATCTATGAGATATACCTGAAGTATATTGCGCCGGAGGATATTCACGTGTACTCCATCGACGAGGTGTTTATTGACTGCCGCCGATACAAAAAGCTCTACGGTATGAACGCAGTGCAGCTGGCGAAAAAGATGATGCAGGATGTGTTTATGCAAACCGGAATCACCGCCACTGCCGGGGTGGGAACCAATCTGTATCTGGCCAAAATCGCCATGGATATTGTGGCCAAGAAAATTCCGGCTGACAAAAACGGGGCCCGGATTGCGGAGCTGGACGAAATGAGCTACCGCAGGCAGCTGTGGGAGCATCAGCCCTTGACGGATTTCTGGCAGGTAGGAAGGGGAACGGTTCGACGGCTCCAGAGTAAGGGCCTTTATACCATGGGGGACATTGCCCGGTGCTCTCTGGGAAAACAAAATGAATTTTATAATGAAGAACTGCTGTTTTCCCTGTTCGGGGTCAATG
>CAZFXB010000021.1:0-1400 GCA_964522835.1 uncultured Oscillospiraceae bacterium | reverse complement strand
AAACAAAATGAATTTTATAATGAAGAACTGCTGTTTTCCCTGTTCGGGGTCAATGCGGAGCTGCTCATCGACCACGCCTGGGGCAGAGAGAGCTGTACCATGGAGGATATTAAGACATTCCGGCCCTCCTCCAACTCTGTGGGCATGGGCCAGGTGCTTCAGCGGCCCTACGGCTGGGGAGAGGCCAAAATTATTGTCCGGGAAATGACGGAACAGCTGGTGCTGGATCTGGTGGAAAAGGGCCTGGTGACGGATGCACTGGTGCTGCAAGTTGGCTATGACCGGGAGAATACGGCCCCTGGCTTCCGGGGAGAGTTTAAAATGGACGGATATGGGAGAAGGATTCCAAAGGCGGCCCATGGCACCGTCAATTTGGGACGGCATACATCCTCGGGGCGGGCTGTGATGAAGGCGGTGCTGGAGCTTTTCGACAGAATTGTGGACAATCAGCTGACGGTACGCCGGGTGAACATTGCGGCCATCCACATCAGGCCCGAGGGAGAGGTGCTGGAGCAGATGGATCTTTTTCGGGATGGGGAAGCCGAGGAAAAAGAAAAAAGCCTCCAGAAAACGGTTCTGGGGCTGCAAAAAAGGTATGGGAAAAATACGGTGCTCCGAGGCCACGATTTCCAGGAGGGGGCCACCAAAATTCAGCGGAACGGTCAGATCGGAGGGCACAGGGCATGAGCAAATACGAGGATCTATTAAGAAGGGAACCGCCGGAGCTGCGGCATCCAAGAATGCCTCGGCAGGATCGGGCCAAGCTTTTTGCACCCTTTGCGGCGCTCAGCGGCCATGGGCAGGAGGTTCATGCCCGGGAGCAGGTCTATTACCCCATGCCGTCCATGAGTGCAGAGCGTCAAAGACTGCTGAATGAGACTATAAAGACCCTGAAAAAAGGGGATGGGGTGGTGGTGACCTGCTTTGTGCCGAAAAAAGAGCAAAAAGGGGAGCTGCTGGGGGACTATGAAACGATTTTTGGCACCTTGCTTCGGGTGGCTCCGGAGGAAGGGATGCTCTATTTGATGGAACAGAGCATCCCTTTGGCGGACTTATTGGATATTCGCCGAAATTCAGGATAAAAGTGACGAGAGATAGGCCCAATCCGGTACTGTCTCCACATAGTAGGACTCTTGACGGAGGTCTTTTTCAAAATAGCTTATGGTAAGCTCCCGGCCGTCCAGATAAAGGGCCAGCTGTTTTCCTTGGGGCGTGGCATACATGAAGAAAACGTGGGGATTGGAGGGCTGGAAGCTATAATTTCCGGTGATTTTGCTCAGCTCCAAATCAGAAAGAAACTGGCGAAGTGCCTCGGGATTTTCGCAGTCCTTTTCCATGGCAATCCCATCCTGCTGCCAGGTGATATATTGCAGCTCGTAGGAGCTTTGTGGGGACTGGGA
>CAZFXB010000020.1:0-17249 GCA_964522835.1 uncultured Oscillospiraceae bacterium | reverse complement strand
GGAGAGTTGTCCGAGTGGTCGAAGGTGCAGCACTCGAAATGCTGTGTGGGGCAACCCACCTAGGGTTCGAATCCCTAACTCTCCGCCAGATAAAAACCTCTTTTGTCTACCAGGCAAAAGAGGTTTTTTATAATAATATTCGTTCCTTCATGCAATCCTAATTGAAATACTCCACAAAATTGTCTGTAATACAAAGGTAAAGTCCATTTTATAGGACACATATGGGTGTAGAATGGTATTCGTAAAAAACAAGGAACTGGAGGAAATAATCATGGCAAAGAAAGGCAGAAGCGAACAGGGGTTATTTGGCACCATCAATCACTATGATGAGCGTGGGAAAAAGGTAGGCCACAGCGAACCCGGACTGTTCGGCGGTTATACGAATTACGATGCTAAGGGTAAGAAAATTGGTCATTCCGACCCCGGACTTTTTGGTTGGAGATAGTTTTATATACGGCTCGTTTTTGGTAATTACATGATATTAACACCTCCGGCAACGCCCAAAACAGAGCATTGCCGGAGGTGTTCCATATTTTTTTCTTTTTCATCCAAAGGAATGGCCGGTTTCATCCTCTCCGGAGCCCAACGGGTGCTCCTTAAACAGAAGACTGATGCACCAGATGCCGGCCAATCCCACCAGGGTATAGACGATCCGGGAAAGTAGCGCCCCCTGTCCACCAAAGAGCCATGCCACCAGGTCAAATTGAAAAATTCCAACCAGAGCCCAATTTAGTGCCCCCACAATGGTCAAAATCAATGCGGTAATATCCATAATGCGTTCCTCCAATGTTGTTAGCATGGTGCTAGTGTGGACAAAATGGAAGAATTTTATGCAAAAAGCGGCGAAGAATCTTTAACATTTTACCCCGAAAATGAATATAAAAAATCACTTCCATATTGTAAAAATGTCATGTATAATATCGTCAATTCATTTTTTGGAGGAATTCTTATGGATCAGCGTAATGAAAAATTGATCTCTCTTTTAGAGGCCGACTGCACCCTGCAGCGGGATCAGCTGGCGGCTTTGTGTGATACAACGATGGTAGATATTGATGCACGGCGGCAGGCCCTTGAGGCAGAAGGGGTCATTCTTGGCTACAAAGCAGTGATTAACTGGGAAAAGACCAATGTGGATCTTTGCGAAGCCCTGATTGAGGTGAAAGTAACCCCCCAGCGTGAAAAGGGATTTGACCGGATTGCTGAGCGGATTTATCAGTATGACGAGGTAGAAAGCTGCTATCTCATGTCCGGCGGCTATGACCTTACTGTGATCTTAAAGGGCAAGACCCTTCGGGAGGTGGCCCTGTTTGTATCCCAAAAGCTCTCCACCATCGAGGGCGTTACCAGCACTGCCACCCACTTCATTTTGAAGAAATACAAGGAGCAGAAAATTGTCTTTGAGCCCAAGGCAGAACAGAAAGAAAGGCTGATCTTCTCATGATGGACTACAGCAAAATTATTTCTCAGCGGGTTCAGGATATTCAGCCCTCTGGCATTCGAAAATTCTTTGACATCCTTGAAAACATGACAGATGCCATCTCCCTTGGGGTAGGCGAGCCGGATTTTCAGACCCCGTGGCACATTCGGGATGCAGGTATCTACTCCCTGGAAAAGGGATTTACCAAATATACCTCCAATGCAGGCATGACAGACCTGCGAAAGGAGATCTGTAACTATTTAAAACGCCGCTTTGATCTAACCTACAATCCGGACAATCAGGTTTTGGTCACCGTAGGCGGCAGTGAGGGCATTGATTGTGCCATTCGCTGCCTGGTCAATCCAGGGGATGAGGTGCTGATTCCTCAGCCCAGCTTCGTTTGCTACGGCCCCATGGTGGAGCTGGCTTCCGGCGTTCCTGTTCCTATCAAGCTGGTGGCAGACAACGAGTTTCGTCTCAGCCCTCAACAGCTGCTCTCCGTTGTGACGGAGAAAACCAAGGCTCTGGTATTGCCCTATCCCTCCAATCCCACCGGCGGTATTATGGAACGGGAAGATCTGGAGGCATTGGTGCCCATTTTGAAGGAACGAGGCATTATTGTGATCTCCGATGAGATCTATGCAGAACTTACCTATGGGGGAAAGCATGTCTCCATGGCAAATATTCCGGAGATGTACGACCAAACCCTGGTTATCAACGGTATGAGCAAGAGCTACTCCATGACCGGCTGGCGGCTTGGCTATGTATGCGGCCCCAAGGAGCTGATTGCACAGATGACCAAGATCCATCAGTATGCCATTATGTCCGCTCCCACCACCAGTCAGTATGCAGCCGTAGAGGCACTGAAATATGGCGACGGCGACATCGAGGCCATGAAGGAAGAATATGACGGAAGACGAAGATATCTGGTGGAGGGACTAAGAGCACTGGGCCTTAGCTGCTTCGAGCCAAAGGGGGCATTCTACGTGTTCCCCTGCATCAAGTCCACAGGGCTTACCTCTGAGGAGTTCTGTGAGCAGCTGCTGCTCTCCCAAAAGGTGGCCTGTATCGCAGGCAACGCCTTTGGTGAATCCGGCGAGGGATATGTAAGAATGTGCTATGCCGCCAGTATGCATGATTTAAAGGAAGCGCTCCGCCGCATTGGACTGTTTCTTGACAGTTTGCATGAGGCGTGATATCCTAAGTACATAACCCAGGCAGCACCCGGGACTCCCGGGTGCTGTTTTAGAAAAGAGGCAAATTATGCGAAATTGCTTTCATGCAGGGGACATTTTGATTCCCCAAAAAATATCCATGAAAAAATGGGCCTGTGTGGCCTGTGACCAGTTTTCTTCCCAGCAGGAGTACTGGGATGGGGTTCGGGACTTTGTGGGAGATGCTCCCTCCACCTATCACATGATTTTCCCCGAGGCCATGCTGCGTCAGGTGGATAAGGCCCAGCGGCTTGCCTCCATCCATCAGCACATGGAGGCGTATCTTGAATCTGGCCTGTTCCACAACTATCGCCGGAGTTTTGTCTACCTAGAACGAACCATGGAAAACGGGAAAATTCGCCGTGGCCTGATGGGCTATATTGATCTGGAGGAGTATGACTTTACTCCCGGCACCTCTGCCCACATCCGTGCCACTGAGGGCACGGTACTGGATCGAATTCCTCCCAGAATGGAGCTTCTACGGGGCGCAGCACTGGAATTCCCCCATGTTTTGCTGCTCTGCGATGACAAAAAGGATGAGATCCTGACCGCTGCCAAGGAAGCAGCAGGGGAGAAGGTCTATGACTTTGACCTGATGGAGGACGGCGGCAGAATCCGTGGCTATCTGGTCTCAGGGCTTGGTGTTTCCGTGGTTAACGGCGCCGTCAGTCGCTATATCGAAGCAACCGAACAGCACCAGGGAAAGGGCACAGCCATGAGCTTTGCAGTGGGAGACGGCAACCACTCCCTGGCTTCCGCAAAAGCCTGCTGGGAAGAACTGAAGCCAACCATGACCACCGAGGAACAGCAGGAGCACCCCGCCCGTTTTGCATTGGTGGAGCTGGAGAATGTTCACGATGAAGCCATTGAATTTGAGCCCATCCACCGAATTGTGACCACAGAAGCCATGGATGTATTGCTGGAGGTGCTTGATGGCATCGCCTCCGACGAGGGCTATCCCATCGAGCTGCTTTCTGCCGGAAAGCAGAAAACCATCTATATTTCCCGTGAAAATACCCCCCTGGCCCTGTCGGTGCTTCAGCCTGTGCTGGATCGATTCCTACAGGAGCACCAGGGCTCCATCGACTACATTCACGGAGCAGATGTGGTTCGTCAGCTTTCTCAGAAAGAAAACACCCTGGGCATCATTGTCCCCGGCATGGAAAAGGATTCCCTGTTCCCCGGCGTGCTCCGGGATGGGGTGCTGCCCAGAAAAACCTTCTCCATGGGACATGCCAGAGAAAAGCGTTACTATCTGGAGGGAAAAATGCGGAGATGACCACCTATCGTACAACGGCCCATGCCAAGCTGAATCTGACCCTGGATGTGGTGGGAAAGCGTCCTGACGGATACCATGATTTACAAATGGTGATGCAGGAGATCACCCTTGGGGACGAAATTACATTGACACTGGAAACAGGGGAACCCTGGCGTGTGATCTCTGGCTCCGGGGAAATTCCCTGTGACGACAGCAATCTATGCATCAAGGCGGCTCGGCTGTTTTTTGACGCCACCGGATTAGACCCCCGGGGACTTACGGTGGAAATTCAAAAAAACACACCGGTCTGTGCCGGTATGGGTGGAGGCAGCGCCGATGGAGCCGCTGTGCTTCGGCTTTTGCAGCAGCACTATAATGCCCCACTGTCGGAGACAGACCTGTATAAAATTGCGGAGCAGGTGGGTTCAGATGTTCCCTTTGCCCTCTTTGGCGGCACCGCACTGGCAGAGGAGAAGGGGCAGGTTCTGACCCGTATTTCCCCCATGCCGCCGTGTCATATTCTGCTCTGTAAGCCCTCGTTTCCCATCTCCACCCCAGAACTGTTCCGGGCCATTGACTCTGAGCATATCTCCTGCCGGCCAGACACCCGGAGTATGATGGAAGCACTCCGCTCCGGGGACATGGCTTCTGTAGCCCAGAAGCTCTGCAATGTCTTTGAGCCTGTTGTGGCACGGAGCCATCCGGAGATTGCTGAGATAAAAGGGGAGATGCTGGCCCACGGGGCAAAAAACGCCTGCATGACCGGCTCCGGCCCCACGGTATTTGGACTTTTTGAAGTTCAGCAGCAAGCAGAAACCTGCTTAAAATCCCTGAAAACCCGTTTTTCCGATACTTATTTGGTGAAACCTGTTTAAATTCTGAAAACACCGTCCATAATGCAGTCAAAAGACTACATAGGACGGTGTTTTTTTATGACAAAACGAGCCTGTAAGCTTGAAATTGGCTTTCTTCTTCTGCTGGCACTGCTCTTTGCCTGGGGCACAGCGCTGGAACATCAGCAGCAGCGAATCGCAGACAGTATGCTGCGGCTTCATGTGGTGGGGGCCTCCAATTCGGAATCCGATCAGAGAATCAAGCTTCAAGTCCGAGATGCAATTCTTACAGCCGCAACGCCCTACCTGGAGTATGCAGATTCCCTTGACCATGCCAAATTCCTGGTTGAAGCACACCTGGACGAGCTGGAATTGGCAGCAAACGATGCTCTGAGGCAGCTGGGAAGTGACGACCAGGCATGGGTAACGCTCAGCCGGAAGCTTTTTGGCACCCGAAATTACCAGGGCTTTTCCTTGCCCGGTGGCTATTACGATGCACTTTGCGTCACCATTGGCGCAGGAAGCGGGAAGAACTGGTGGTGCGTTGTCTATCCCCAGATATGTATGGCCTCATCGGTGGAGCATCAAAAGGCTGTGGCGGTTATGGGAGGAATCAATCCCCAGGATGCTGCACTCATTACAGAGGATTACACCCTAAAGTTTAAGACACTGGAGATTTTTGAAAATATCATGGGATGGTTTCGAACCATGGGGCAGGGAATTCCCACTTCCGGTTAATCAGGAAATATGGTATAATCCTATTATCCCATTTCCGGAGGAACCACTATGCTTCATCTCATCCTGGGCCGGGGAAAATCCGGCAAAACCACCCGCCTTTTGCAGGCCGTACAGGACTGTCCCGCCACAGGTATGGCCCAGCGCATTGTTATTGTGCCGGAACAGCTGAGTCACAGCACAGAGCGGAAGCTTTCCCAGCTCTGCGGCGATTCCATCAGCTTTGTGTCTGAGGTTTTAAGCTTCACCCGGCTTCACGACCGGGTCTGCACACTGGCAGGTGGCGGCGCACGGTCGGTTCTGGATGCCAGCGGCCGAATACTGACCGCCAATTTAAGTCTTAATAGCATCCGGCATCGATTAAAGGTTTTTGCCTCCGCTGCCGGTAAGCCGGAATTCCTGGGCCAGATGGTCAGCATGATCGATGAGCTGAAAAGCTATGATATAACCCCAAAAGTTTTATCCGATACAGCCCGAAAAACTACCGGTCTGTTTTCCGAAAAGCTGGGGGAACTGTCTCTGATTTTAGGTGCCTACGAGGCAATTACGGCCCAGGGCGCAGCCGATCCCCGGGACAGTCTGACCCTGCTTCGCCGAAATCTGCGTGAAAGCCAGTATCCCCAGGGCAGGCACTTCTTTGTGGACGGCTTCACTGACTTTTCTCAGCAGGAACTGGGGGTATTGGAGGAGCTCCTCAACCAATGCCAGGAGATGACCGTGACCCTGCCCTGTGACGACATCTGGGGAACAGATCCCCTGTTTGCGCCGGGGCGGGAAACCGCACGGCGACTGGTAGAGCTGAGCCGGAAGGTGGGCACGGAGACAGAAATCATCACCCCCACATACCGGCGCACTCTGCCGGAGGATCTTACATATTTGGAGGAGAATCTGTTCTCCTATGGATCACAGAGCCTTGAAACAAAGGATCGGAGCATTTTTGTATCCCAGTTTTCTGACAAAATGGCAGAATGTCTGCGCTGCGGCGGCATTTTGAAAAAGGCTGCCATGGATGGCGTTCGCTACCGGGACATGATGGTTTGTACCGGGGATGAAGCGGGATATGGCCCTCTGCTTGAAACCCTGTTTCGTACCATGGACATTCCTCTTTACCGGACGGAAAAACGCTCTGTACTCAGCCATCCTGCGGTGGCCTTCCTGTTGCTTGCCATAGAGGCTGCCACGGATAATTTTGAAACTGACACCATTACAGCCTATTTAAAAACAGGCTACAGCCGGGTGCCGGAAGATTACTGTGACCAAATTGAGAACTATGCCATTACCTGGGCCATTCGGGGAAGTAAATGGCAAAAGCCCTGGACCATGCATCCCGACGGATATGACGGACGGTTCACCCCGGAAACAGAGGCCCAGCTGGATGCCTTGAACCGGGAAAAGAATTTCGCCATTGCCCCACTGCTCAATCTAAAAGCCGGGTTAAAAAACGCCGGACAGGTGAGCGAGCAGATGAAGGCACTCTATACATTTTTGGAAGAAACCAACCTGTATCACGCACTGGAGCAGGAAATCGCAGCAGATACCGAAGCGGGCCGCCAGGCCCAGGCCCAGGAGACGGCGCAAATCTGGAGTATGCTGATGGAATGCCTGCAACAGGTCAACGCAGTTTTGGGCACTACACCCCAAAAGCCGGAGGATGTTCTGAAAATCCTGAAGCTTTCCCTGAATCAGTACAAGGTGGGCACCATTCCCGCTGTGCTGGATGCTGTCACATTCGGCGGCATCGACAAATCAAGAGGCCAGGAGCCCAAGCTTATGTACGTTCTTGGCGCAAATGAAGGGGTTTTTCCTGCCATCCAATCCGGAGGCAGTCTGCTCACCGAGCGGGAACGCTCTACCCTCCGGGACGAATTTAAAATTGAGCTTGCACCGGATACGGAAGGCAATCTACAGCGGCAGCTTCTGACCATCTACAGCTGCCTGACAGCCCCTACCCAGCGGCTGTACCTGTCATACTGTGAAAAGGATGCCGGAGAAGCCATGGAGAAGAGCTTTCTTGTGAGCCGCATCGAAAAGCTGTTCCCCCATGTTTCTCCCATTCCGGAGACCGAGACAGAATATACCCCGGAAACCGCAGCCCAGGGATACCTGATTACCCAGGGGGATCTGGAGCAGGCTGCACTGAATCTGGCCATTGGCCGTGCCGCAAAGGAGATCACCGCTCTGGCAGAGGCCATTGCCCGAGGGCAGAGCGGCGCACGCCCAAGAGAGGAACGGGTATTGCAATCTGAGGCAGAGCAGCTCTTCGGCAGCCCAGTCAAGCTGACTGCTTCCAAGCTGGATCAGCTGGGGAATTGCCCCTTCAGCTTTTTCCTGAACTACGGGCTCAAGGCCAGAGTTCGGAAAGAAGCGACCTTTGATGCAGCAGAATTTGGTACTTTTGTTCACTATATTTTAGAAAAAGCCATAAAAACCCTTTCGGAGCAGGAAGAGATACAGGCGCTGGATCGGGAGCGAAGCGAGCAAATGGTGTCGGAGCACCTCAGTGCCTACGCATCCAATCGACTTGGCCTGGATGAGCAGACCCCAAGACAGAAGTATTTATTTGAGAGAAACGGCCAGGAGGCATCTCTTCTGTTGGAAGAGGTCAGCCGGGAACTGAGCAACTCTGAATTTCATCCGGAGGCGTTTGAGCTGAACTTTGGCGGCAAGGATGGGCTGCCCCCTCTCATGGTACAGGGCACCCTGGGGGAGGGAAGCCTCAGTGGATTTGTAGACCGGGCGGATGTTTGGCACAACGGAGATCAGCCCTACCTTCGGATCATCGACTACAAATCCGGCTCCAAAAAGTTCGACTATACGGAGCTGTACGGCGGTGTAGGAATGCAGATGCTGCTGTATCTTTTCGCTCTGAAAAATGACGGAATTCCAGGCGTAGCCCAGTCTCCGATTCCCTCCGGCGTGCTCTATGTGCCGGCAAAACGCCCCTTCTCCTCCGGAGAGCCGGAGGACGGCGCAGCAAAGGGGCAGAAACGAAGCGGCCTTGTGCTGGGCGAGGAGCCCGTGCTGCAAGCTATGGAAAAGGGAGACGGCTATGAATTTCTGCCTGTAAAGAAAACCAAATCCGGATTGGGTGAATACACCCTGTCCCGGCAGCAGTTTGATGCGCTTGAGCAATTTGTCGAGAAGCGCATGGGGCAAGCCGTTGACAAAATTCTCTCCGGAGATTTTAAACCGGAACCCTTTTACCGGGGCCGCAGCCACGACCCATGCAGCTACTGTGATTATGGCCAGGTATGCGGAAAAGATCCCCAGGCACGAAAAAAGTTTTATCAGGAAGCCCTCAGCGGCAAGGAATTCTGGAACAAAATTGGAGGTGATGACAGTGAGTGAGCCAAAACTGACCCCTCAGCAGCAGGCTGTGGTGGATAACCATGGCGGAACCTTGCTGGTCTCTGCGGCTGCTGGCTCCGGCAAAACCAAGGTGCTGGTGGATCGTGTCATGGATCACATCCTCCATCATGGCAAAAACATTCACGAATTTCTTATCATCACCTTTACCAATGCTGCCGCCAGCGAACTTCGGGGAAAAATATCTCAGGCCATTACAAAGGCCCTGTCCGCCGACCCATCCAATCGACATCTGCAGCGACAGCTGAATCTGGTATCTCTGGCCCAGATATCTACCGTACACGCCTTCTGCGGCAGCCTGATTCGACAGTTTGGCTACCTGCTGGAGATTCCTTCCGACTATACCATGCTGGAGGATCCTCAGCGGGAAGAGATGCTGACCCGGATCCTAAACGACATTCTGGAGGAGCAGTACGAAAAGAAAGAGCCAGGATTTTTACTTTTGACAGACACATTAGGTGCCGGACGGAATGATAACGGACTTCTTGACCTGGCACAAAACCTATTCGAAAAGCTTCTGTCTCAGCCCTACCCGGAGCAATGGCTCCGGCGGCAGCAAACCCGGCTCGAATTGGATAAGGATCTTTCCGAAACTGCCTGGGGCAGGATTCTGCTGGAGGATGCCCGGCAGCAGCTCACCTGGCTCATTTCTCGCTATACCTGGGCCATTTCCATGATGCAGGGGGATGAAAAGCTGGTTCCCAAATATTTACCCTGCTACGAAATGCAAAAAAAGTGTCTGGAACGTATGTGCGCTGCGCTGGATGGCCCCTGGGATCAGATCGGTTCAGCCCTTACGATGGAATATCCCCGGGTGTCGGTGCAGAAATATCCGGATCCGGAAAAACTGGAGGCCATTAAGGCGGTCAAGTCGGATGGGAAAAAACTCCTGGAAACGCTGCAAAAACGTTTTTCCCGGCCCCAGAAAGTGCTGATTACGGAGCAGAATGACTTAGCACCCGGGTTGGATGCCCTTTATACCATTGTCTTGACCCTGTACCGTCGTTTTTCTCAGGAAAAACGACGGAAAAACAAGCTGGACTTTAACGACCAGGAGCACCTGGCCATCCAGCTTCTGGTGGACAGCAAGGGAATGCCCACAGAAGTGGCAAAAGCAGTCAGTGCCCAGTATACGGAGATCATGGTAGATGAATATCAGGATTCAAACCGGGTTCAGGAGCTGATTTACACCGCCATCGCAAAGCTTGGCGATCAAAACCGTTTTCTGGTGGGCGATGTGAAGCAGTCCATCTACGGCTTCCGACAGGCCCAGCCGGAATTGTTTATAGAAAAATACCAGAGCTATGGGCCCGGTCAGTCTGCCCAGCCCGGCGCGCCCCGCTATCTGGTTCTGTCCAAAAATTTTCGCTCCCGTCCCGAGATTTTAGAGGCGGTGAACCATGTCTTTGCATCAGTTATGACGCCGGAGCTGGGTGGTCTTACCTACGATCAGGAGCAGCAGCTCTATCCGGGGCTGGAGCAATATCCCCAGGATGGTCATACCCATGTGGAGTTTGATGTACTGGCCCTGTCCAAGCTGGAGGGAACCAGAGAGGACGAATCCACCAAGTATCAGCGTGAGGCCCAATGGGTCACCAATCGAATCATTTCCCTGCTCAAAGATCAGATTCCTGTCCGGGAAGGGGAGGGCACCCGTCCTGTTCAGCCGGAGGATATTGCAATTCTATTCCGTTCCCGGGATCCCATGAGCCTTTATCAGCGTGCCCTGACCCGGGCGGGCCTGCCGGTACATTCCGACACAGGTGAGGATATTTTTGAGACACCGGAGGTGGGCGTATTGCTGAACCTGCTGCGGGTACTGGACAATCCGCATCAGGATGTGCCGCTGCTCAGTGTGCTGTGCAGCCCCATGTTCCATCTGAGCAACGAACAGCTGGCAAAGATACAGCTCTCCAGCCCCAGGGAGCGTTTTTATGATTCGCTTATGGACTCCAAGGAATCCTTTGCTGTGCCTGTCAAGCAGCGACTGGGGCAGCTTCGCAGTGCTGCAAGGTCCATGTCCGGGGAGGCTCTGGTGTGGTACCTGATTTATGACGGCGGATTGATGACCGCATATAGCGCCATGGACGGCGGGGAAGCACGGCGAGAGCATCTGCTCCAGATCTATGCCCTGTCCAGAAACCTCTCCGGTGGGGGCTATCTCTACCTCCATGAGCTGGTACAGTATTTGGAGCGGCAGCAGGAAAACGGATTGCAGGCCGCCTCCGCCGACACAAAGGGGATTACGCTGACCACCATTCACAAATCCAAAGGTCTGGAATACCCGGTGGTATTTCTCTGTGATCTGTCCCGCAAATTTAATTTCCGAGAATTGACCGACAATCTTCTGGTTGATGGTGAAGACGGAATCGGTGCAAAAATAACCGATGTGGAGCGTCGAATCCGTTATGCCGGTCTGGGCTACGAGGCACTGAAAATCAAAAAACGGAAAAAGCTGCTTTCCGAAGAGCTGCGGGTGCTGTATGTGGCCATGACCCGACCGAAGGATTATCTCTTTATGACCTACACCTGCGGTCAGGAGGACGGAATTTTTCAGAAGCTGCTGCCTGGCGTAGGACAGCCCTGTGCCCCCTGGGCCGGTGCGGGAGCCAGCTGCCTTGGAGACTGGATCCTGCTTGCCGCTATGAGCCGAATCGAGGCCGGAGCACTGTTTTCCCAGGCTGGTCGGCCCCAGTGCCAGCTGCTGGTGTCGGACTTTCCCTGGTGTATCAAACTGGAGACGGTTGCACAGCTGGAACAGATGTCCTATCTGACCGCCGCCCAGGATACTGCCCCCTGTTCTGCCTACATTCCCGTGCCGGAAAATCTGGTGAAAGCCCTGAATTACCGCTATCCTCACGAGAAAGCCACCCGAACCCCTTCCAAGCTCACCGCCACAGAATTAAAGGGGCGAAGCAAGGATCAGGAGGCCGCAGAAGAAACTGCTGCTGCGGCCAGGATTCCTCCACTGCGCAGGCCGGACTTTATTCTGGCGCAGCAGGGGCTTACCTCTGCGGAAAAGGGAACAGCGGCCCATCTATTTCTGCAATATGCGGATTTTTCTGCGCTGGACACCGCCGATGGTGTGATTGCGGAGCTGGATCGGCTGGTGGATGGGGCATATATCACAGCCCAACAGGCAGAAGCCATTGCTCCGGAAACCATTATTCGTCTGTTTCGCTCGCCCCTGGGCCAGCGGCTTCAGAACGGTGAGAATCTAATTCGTGAGTTTAAATTCTCCATGCTCTGGGACGCAGAGGAATACTACCAGGAGATCGGATCGGAAACAGTTCTGCTCCAGGGCGTAGTCGATGCGGCCATTGTGGAGCCGGATGGGCTTACAATCCTGGATTTCAAAACAGATCATGTCTCTCCCGGCAGCGAGGCCCAGCGGGGAGAATACTACCGTGGGCAGCTGGAGACCTACAAACGGGCTCTTAGCCGCATTTTTAACCTGCCGGTTAAGGAAACCCTGGTCTATTTTCTGGCTACCGGAGAAACAGTACGACTTTGATGTAAATTCTATGGGTGCATTGCATTTTCTGCAATGCACCCATTTCTCATTTCCGATTCTGATTCTGCTTCTGCTCACGCTGGTTCTGATTCTGCTTGTTGTTCTGCTTCTGCTCTTTCCGCTCGTTCATGTTTCTTCCTCCTTACCAATTCGGATTGCTCCGTGGTTTTAGAATACCCCTATTCTCAGGATTTATCCCTGGGTTTGAAAATCATGGCACAGAGATAGCCAAATACGATGGCCGCAGTCACCCCTCCGGCGGCAGCGGTGAAGCCGCCTGTAAAAATGCCGATCCATCCGTCTTTGTCGATGGCTTCCCGAACCCCCTTTGCCAGATTAAATCCGAACCCGGTCAGGGGCACAGTGGCCCCTGCACCGCCCCATTCCTTGATAGGAGCATAGGCCCCGATTCCCCCCAGGATTACCCCTGCAATCACATAGGTCACCAGTATTTTAGCCGGAGTCAGCTTGGTTTTGTCGATCAATATCTGTCCGATTCCGCAGAGGATTCCTCCGCACAGAAAGGCGTTCAAATACTCCATCACATGGTTCCTCCTTCCATAGAAATGGCCACTGCGTGGCAGATAGCCGGAATGGATTCCCCCTGCTGGGTAGAAACAGGGGACAACAGTGCCCCTGTGCCGCAGAAAAGAATATTCCGGTACTTTCTTGATTTCAGCTTTTCCATCAGATAGCCACATAGTACCACACCGCTGCACCCACAGCCGGAACCGCCTGCATGGACATCCTGCCCCTTGAGATCGAAAATCATGGTGCCGCAGTCGTCCACCAGCCCCTTCAGATTATAGCCCTCCCGACGGAACAGATCCAGTGCCAGCTCCTTACCCACCTGTCCCAAATCACCGGATACAATCAGGTCATAATCCGACGGTTTCAGCCCCGTATCCTGAAAATGGGCTATCACCGTATCTACAAAGGCCGGTGCCATAGCAGCCCCCATGTTATTGGCATCTTTAATTTGCAGGTCTACGATTTTCCCAGTGGTAATGCCCCGGATATAGGGAGGCTGATCGTAAGGCTTCAGAATCACAGCACCTGACCCGGTAACCGTCCACTGGGCAGTGGGCGTTCGTTGACCGCCATACTCCAGCGGCAACCGGTACTGCCGTTCCGCTGAGGCAAAGTGGGAGGATGTCATGGCCGCTGCATGATTTGCAAAGCCCCCCTCCACAGCCATGGCAGCCAGGCTCAAGCTCTCTGCCATGGTGGAGCAGGCACCATAGAGGCCGTAGAAGGGGATATCTGTGCCTCTGGCCGCAAAGCTGGTACCGATGCATTGGTTCAGCAGATCTCCGGCAAAGAGCATATCCACGCTGGCAGAGGATATGTCCCCCTTTTTTAGAGCCGTTTGCAGGGCCAAAGTCTGCATCTGGCTTTCTGCTTTCTCCCAGGTCTCCTGCCCGAACTTGGTATCCTCATGGATCTCATCAAAATATGCCGCCAGGGGGCCTTCTCCCTCTTTTTTCCCCACAATAGAGGCATAGGACAAAATGGATGGGGGAAAGTTAAATCGAAGAGACTGTCGTCCCAGATGTTTATTCATGTTGTTCCCTCCGCTTTTTTTCTTATTGTTTGCGGAAAGTGGGAAGAAATACAGAAAAAATGCTTGTCATCCCGGGTCAGGTCTGGTAAAATACAGTAAAAACCACGAAGAGGTGCAACGATGAAATTAAATCCTGTGTTTGTAAAACGTGACATTATGGGGGAAAGCATTTTGGTGCCCACCGCACAGGCAGCAGGGGAGTATAATGGCCTCATCACCCTGAACCAGGTGGGGGGATTTATTTATGATCTGCTCCAGGAAACGGTTGATGTAGATTTGTTGGCACAAAGGGTTGCCGCAGAATTTGAAGTTGATCTGGAAACCGCCCGTAGAGATACCGAAGCATTCTTGCAGAAACTCCAGAATCACGGGGTTATTTTGAATTAAAATATGCACACGTTGTATTGACAACGTGTGCATATTTCGCTATTATGTATATATATTGTAATGGAGGGTATGTAGATGGAAACTACCACATTGAACATTCGCACTGATAAAGAGATCAAAGTCAAGGCTGAACAGCTTTTTGATGCTCTGGGGCTCAATATGTCAACTGCTGTAAATATTTTTCTGCGTCAGTCGATTCGTGAAAACGGTATTCCCTTTGATGTGAAATTATCCACCCCCAGCGAACGTACCATGGCTGCGATTGAAGAGGGTCGAACCATTGCGGGCGATACATCCGTAAAGGGTTACTCCAATATGGATGATTTAAGGGCGGCACTGGATGTATGAAATACGAAGTAAAATTTACTACACAGTTCAAAAAAGATTTAAAACTGGCAAAGAAACAAGGCAAGAGTATGGACAAACTGTTCTCTGTGATTGAACAGCTGGCAAATGGGCAAGCTCTTGAGGATAAGTACAGAGATCATGATTTAAGCGGCAATTACAAAGGTTGTCGAGAGTGTCATATCACACCTGATTGGTTACTCATTTACGAAGTAATTGACGAAGTCCTTGTCTTGATGCTATATCGGGCAGGAAGTCACTCTGAACTGTTCCGATAATGTTTCTTCTAATGACAAAGGTCGTGTTGCAGATTTCTGCAACACGACCAAAAGGTATTTAGTCCGTTCTGAGGGGACAAATTTCACTGGGGCGTTGCATTTTGCAACAGCCCCTTTCACTGGATATGGGGATGATTGTTGATGTGATCCTGGCAATAGCAGTAAAAGCCATTGCACTTGGAGCAGTAACGGAATTCCAGCTCCGGATTACTCACATCTGTCTTCCCACAGACTGAGCATTTATGCCGATAGGCAGGAGCATCCACCACTTTTTTGTATCCGTTGGGCTTTTTGTAGTTGTTCGCCCAGTTCGGGTTGGGACGGACATTGGTACTCTTGCTTCTGTGCCCACCACGGGTGCCGAAATTAAACCGCTGGGATCCCACCCGATCAGCACCGGGCAGCACATTCATGCATTCCTTGCCGAAGAAGATAAAGTAATTCAGGAAGGCAAACAGGGGAGACAGGTCACCGCTTACCACATCTGCCAGGGAAATCAGCAGGTAGAACCAGGCCAGATACTTCATCTTCAGCGGAATGATATACATTACCAGCACCCGGTTATCAGGATACATGGTGGCCAAAGCCAGAAACAGGCTTAAATTCAGGTAGTGGCTGCTGGCGGTGGTACCCAGAAGCATGGAACCCACATCCATCAGCAGCACACCCAGAAGGTAGAACATATTGAACTTAAATGTGCCCCAGACCGCCTCGATCATCCGGCCTATGCCGTAGTAGGCGAAAAGCAGCAAAAAGAGCCAGATTCCGCTGCTCTGGGGGATGAAAATATAGGTAAACAGCCGCCAGATTTGTCCATGCAGAATCTGATAGCGATTAAAGCACAAGAATCGGTAAAGTACATTACTGGGGTCGATCTGCATAAAAAACCAAACAATCAGGGTACCCACGCTGACCAACAGCATCAGATTGGGAATGCCCTTGTCAGAGTTATTATAGAAAAACCGATTCCATTTTCGGCGAAGATCCTTCACACTGCATCCTCCTAAAGGTTTAAATTCATTCCATATTGTATGATATCTTCGGGGAAATGTAAATGAAAAAAGTGTAAACTTTCTTGTACCACGGTGGTTTTTATGCTATACTAGCCCCGAAAATATAAGAGAAAGGTCGAGTCGATTTGAATATTGTAAGAGATATGTCCCTCCAGGAAAAGGGACGGATGAAGATTCAATGGGTTCAGGACTTTATGCCTGCCCTCAGCGCCATCAAGGCTCAGTTTGAAAAAGAAAAGCCCTTTGCCGGTAAGACCATCGCTATGAGCATTCACATGGAGGCAAAGACTGCGTATCTTGCCACCGTATTGAAGGCCGCCGGTGCAGAGGTCTACGCCACCGGCTGTAATCCCCTGTCCACGCAGGACGATGTGGCCGCCGGACTTGCCTCTCTGGGGGTGCATGTTGCTGCATGGCACGGAGCCACCGATGAAGAATATCGAGAACATCTTACCCAGACCCTTTCCTGCCATCCTGACCTGTTCATTGACGACGGGGGAGACCTGGTGGAGCTTCTGACCACCACCTGCAAGGAATACGGAGACAAAATCCTGGGTGGCTGCGAGGAAACCACCACCGGAATTCATCGGCTCAAGGCCCGGGCTGCCGCTGGCGTGCTGCCATTCCCCATGATGAACGTAAACGATGCCAAGTGCAAGCACTATTACGACAATAAATATGGCACAGGCCAGAGTGTATGGGATGCCATTATGCACACCACAAACCTTCTGGTGGCAGGTCGCACTGTGGTTGTGGCGGGCTATGGCTACTGCGGCCGTGGTATCGCCATGCGTGCCAAGGGCATGGGGGCCACAGTAATCGTCACGGAGATCGACCCCATTAAGGCACTGGAGGCCACCATGGACGGTTATATGGTTATGACCATGGATGAGGCCGCACCTCTGGGCGATATCTTTGTCACCGCCACCGGCTGCCGTGATGTTATCTGTAAGCGGCATTTTGAGGTGATGAAAAACAACGCCTTCCTGTCCAACGCAGGCCATTTCAATGTGGAGGTCAACGGGGAGGAGCTTGCCGCCATGGCTACCCGGATCTATCCCCGCCGGGATGAGATCGTAGGCTATGAGATGGCCGATGGCCGAACCCTCAACCTGCTGGCAGAGGGCCGTCTTGTAAACCTGGCCTCCGGCAATGGCCATCCCGCTGAAATTATGGACATGAGCTTTGCCATTCAGTCCATGAGCCTCAAGTATCTCATGGAGCATTGCCAGGATATGAAGAACGAAGTCTATGAGGTTCCCGCCGAAATCGATGATCTGGTGTCCAAAATCAAGCTGGATGCCATGGGTCTGAAGGTGGACAGC
>CAZFXB010000019.1:0-17555 GCA_964522835.1 uncultured Oscillospiraceae bacterium | reverse complement strand
CTGGCGGGGCGGAACAGCAGATCCATGGCCCAGAACCGGCCGGAGAGCCAGGCCAGGCCGAGGGAGAGGCCGGTGCTTAGAATAAAGTTGCTCCACACACTGAGCCAGGGGGTGGTGATGCCTGCAATGGGCAAAAGCGTTCTCAGGCCAGCGGTAAAGAAGGTGTGGAGCAGGTACAGCTCCAGACAGTATTTGCCGCAGATTTGGAACAGGGGGAAGCCGGAGAGCTTGGGAAAACGATAAAACTGGTAGAGAAACACAAAGGATGTGGCGGCAGCAATGCCCACCTTCCAGTTGGCAAACCAGCGATAGACCCATCCGAAGAAGAAAAACCAGGCTGCTGTTACCAAAAACATGAAGGAGAGCCCCAACAGCTTCTGGTTTTTCAGCAGCTCCCGGTGGCGGCACAGGCAGCAGCCCAGGAAAAAGAAAAACAGATGGTACAGGATTCGGTATAGGGTCAGGTAATTCCAGTCCAGATGGGCATCTGCGGCCACAATGGCGACCCCGCCGAAAAACAGAGCCCAGAGCCCCGGCCATTTTGGCAGGTGGAGCAGGGCGGCCAGCAGGTAGAACACCAAAAGCACATAGACATACCAGAAGTTACCCAGAGGCTCCACAAACATCCGTTTCAGTGTGTCCCAGGTGTAGACTTCGTTCACCAGCTCCGGAACCAGCAGCTTGATGCCCCATTGGATCAGGGCGAACACCACATAGATGAAAAACAGATTAAAAAGCTGCCGGAGGTAGTTTTTCGTCTTAAGCTGCCCGTCCCGATAGTAGGCCAGGGTAAAGGTGAAGCCGCTGATGAGGAAAAACAGGGGCATGTGGAAGCTGTAGATCCAGTTCCGGACAATATAAAAGCTGACCCAGGCATCAGGAAAGGTCCAGGCATCCCAGTAGCCGCTGAGTACATGGCCCAGGATCACCAGCAAAATGGCAAAGCCCTTCAGGCCGTCCAGCCACCGCTCCCGCTTACGTGCCATGGCTTGTCACCCTGCCCAGCATGGTTTTGGCCAGATTCAGGAAGTACTGAAATTCCTTTGTCCGGTGGAACAGCAGCAGGAGCAGCCCGTTGGGGACGATCAGACAGATAAATGCTCTGGGAATCAGGGAAAGCAGGCTATAGCCCACCAGACTGGAAACCCAGGTGGTGATGATGCAGATCACGGCACCTACGGCAGTATAGCCCAGGAAGCGGATGAAGTAATCCCGGAGGGGGTGGTGGAACACGTGCTTATAGAGCACATAAGGCTCCACCCACAGGCTTGTGGTGACAGTGGATACCAGGGTACCCAGGAAAATGCCCGCCAGACCGAAATATTTTGCTAGCACAATGGAGGCCACCAGGTTGATGATGGACTCGAAAATGGGCTTGAACCGATCGTTCCAGAAGGCACCTGTGGCATCACGGAAGGTAAGTACAGGCCGCCGCATACCGTAGAGATAGAAGTTGATAATGAGTACGTACAGGGTCAGATTGTCCAGCAGCCAGCCCCGGTTTCTCAGCCACAGAAACTCAATAAAGGGATGCAGAAGGCACAGCAGAGATGCAGAGCAGAAGGTAAAAATCCAGAAGGCGAAGAAAAACACATCATTGAAGGTGTCCTTCAATCGGCCAAAATCTCCCTCCTGAACGGTGGCCTTCAGATTGCCCACAGAGGCAACAATGGATTCGAAAATCTGATTGGTGATGGTTTGCAGGGGGTGAATGATGGTGTAGTAGTTGTTGTAAAGGCCAGCTGTAGCCAGGCCGATGAGCTTGGAAATGAGAATATTGTCTGTGGAGTTTACCACCACGGCACCGATTTTGTGCATACTCATGGCAGCCACATTCCGGAAGATGACCTGATGATCCTCCTGGGACATTTTTTCTACATGCTTCTCCTTCAAGTAGGGGTAGAGCTGGTCGGCTTTCCGAGCCAGAATAAAGTTTTCTGCCCAGGTGGAGATGACCTGGAGAATCAGGAAAATGACATAGTTCTTTGTCAGGGCCAGGAAGATGATCTGAACCAGGTTCAAAACGAAATATGCTCCGTAGTGTACAGTGGTCTCAATGTATTTCTTCTGGTCACAGGAGATAATGGTACGCTTGTAGGAGTAGAAATAGGAGATCACCGTGTTGGCTACGAACAGCAGATAGATGGTGTTTAGATGGGGAATATCCGGTACCTCATCCATAAACACGGTGTAGAAGGGGAGAAAAGCAAGACCCAGGGCGGCAATGGTCAGGCCGATGGTGATGTAGGCCCGCTTGTAAAAGGCCATGTGGCTCTTGATTCGTTCTGTGTCCCCGTCTGCCAGGGGCTTATACAGGCTGTAGGCCATGGCTGGCCCCACCCCCAGCTCCACCAGGGACAGCATGGTGAGCACATTGGTAAACAGTCCGTTGAGCCCCAGATAGGTGTGGTTCAGGTAATGGAGAAAAAACACCCGGGCGGCCAGGTTTACCAGAATGCCTCCCAGTTGCCCCATTATGGCGGTGATAATATTACGAATAGAGTTTTGAGTCCGTGCCATGCAGGGTTCCTCCAAATAATTTATTCTTCCACTCCCGAAAGGGGAAGCGCTTTTGCCTCGCCGGCGGGAGGCATTTCTTTTCCATAGATCAGCGTGCCCACGTGACAGCCCAGAAATAGCAGGGCGTAGATGAGCAGGCCGTTGCTGTCAAGATAGGACTCCATGGACATCATAAGAAAAGAGGCCATCAGTCCCGCAGAAATCAGGCAGGCATAGTCATGCTTTCGGTAGATCATCAGCTGCTTGCCTGTCATAGCCAGCATGAGCAGATAGCCGCCCATGGCACCCAGCCCGCCCTCTACCAGAATTTCCAGAAAGGCGTTGTGGGCGTGGTAGTATTTGTTTTTTACCAGTCGGTACACCTTGCCGGAGGCAGTGTAGCCCCAGCCCGGGAAGGGGGACAGCAAAAAGAGCCGCAGGGCCTCGTCCCAGATGTCGGTCCGACCGGTGAAGCTCAGACCCTTGTGGAGCACCCCTTCAATGAAGAAGGCGAACAGATCCTGGAGCCGGAACACCACCACACCATAAAACAGGCCAAAGCCCAAAAGCATGGTGGTGACGAAGTTAAAGAGCCTTTGCCCCCGCCGCTGATAAAAAAACAGCAAAAATACCAGGGTTAAAGCCATGCCCATAAGCCCGGTGGCGGCCCAGATCAGCATAATGGAGATACAGGACACGGCCATCATGGCGTAGGCGAACAGGTCAAGCCCACCGGTTTTTACGGTGGCGCGGAGGGCTACCAAAAATGTGTAAGGCACCAGAATGGGGGCCAGAAAGTTGTCGATTCCAAGAAAATTATACCGGTAGCTGTAGCTTCCACCGGTGCAGAGGGCTGTGGGGTAGATACACATGAGCACAAAATTAGAAAGCACCAGCACCGTCATAGGCAGTACCAGCATATCAAGGGCAGTCTCCGGGGTTTGCCGGAGCGCAAGCTCCAGAAGCATACAGAAGGTCAAAATGGTGACCGTGTAGTTGGCGATGCTCCACAGGGCGTTTTGCCGAAGCAGGGTGGACAGAGCTACAAAGCCTAAATAAATCACCAGCCCCACCATGGCCCCGGAGGGGCGCTTCCGGCGAAAAACGGTGTGGATGCCGTAAAGGCACAGTACACCTGCGGCAGAGAGGAGCCGCCACAGATCAAAAATGGTCTCCAAAAATTCGGTGCCCTGGAGCACCCCCAGCACACCGGGCTTGAAATAAGGGATCACCAGGAGAATATAGCCCCAGGTGGGTATTGTTCGCTGCTTCATGGGGCATTTCCCTCCTAGTGTCCGCTGAGCTTTTTCATCAGGAATCCCCCAAGTCCCTTCATGTTGAAGAAAATCAGAGGGGCATAAATGCCATATTTCAGTTTTTCTTTTTTCGACAGGTAGGGGGAGGTGTACAGCTCCCGACGGAAGATTTTCAGCTCGCTCCAAAGGCTCCGGGTGTCGTTCCCCTGACCGGAAAGAACAGCGTGGAACAGTAGATCACGCACACCCTTTTGGTACTTCATCTTAGCTAGATCCTGAAGTTCCTGGGAATCATCCCGGCACAGATCCACGATTTTCTTTCGA
This sequence comes from uncultured Oscillospiraceae bacterium, assembly GCA_964522835.1. Lineage (GTDB taxonomy): Bacteria > Bacillota > Clostridia > Oscillospirales > Oscillospiraceae > HGM13006. The sequence goes on along the minus strand of CAZFXB010000019.1, from coordinate 13,476 downwards.
GCCTGTAGCTCTGTGGCCTTTCGTGCATTGAAGCTGCCATACATGGCCCCGGAGGTGCGAACGAAGTAGCGGTAGTAGCTCTGGGAGGTAAATACCGCCCGCTTCACGGGCAGGCGAAAGGTGAATTCCCCATCCTCCACAATGTGGAGCGTCTCGTCAAAGCGATAAAAGCTCCCTGTGTCATCCAGCAGCACCTGCCGCCGAAACAGTTTATTCCACATGACAGTGGTATATCCATCGGGACGAAGGAGATTTTTTCGGAATTCCTCCCGATCTGCCACCTGTACCGGGCCGGTTTTCGGCGGCATCCGATCCTGTTTGCCGCTGGCGGCATAGATTCTGGTAAATCCACAGCAGGCCACATCTGCCTGGTAAGTCTCCAACAGCTCTGCCAGAGCCTTTAGATAACCCGGTTCCAGCAGATCGTCGCTGTCTGCAAAGCCGATGTAGTCCCCTGTGGCCTGCGCCAGGGCACGATTTCGGGCGGCACTGACGCCTCGATTCTCCCCCGTTACCACTTTGATACGGGGATCCTGGGCGGCAAGGGCCTCCAGAATGGACAGGGAACCGTCCTGGGAGCCGTCGTTGCTGAAAATGATCTCCAGGTTCCCCCAGCTCTGAGCCAGGGCGGATTGGGCCATTTCCGTCAAGTATTTTTCCCCGTTGTAGACGGGAACGATCAGACTGATTTTTTTCATTCCTGGTTCTCTCCAATGACAGTACCATGCTTGTTCTGCTGATCCTGGGGCGGTGGGGTCATGTAGTCCCCGTAGAGCTGAGAAAGCACCCGGTCGTAGTCCTTTTGCCCCTTGAGTACCATATTTTCAAAGGGGTAATCCGTCAGGTCAGAGAATAGTGCCCTGGGGAACAGCTCCCGAAATTTGTAGGCACCCATGAAATTGATGATCTCATCTGCGGTTTCATAGGGGTATTTTTTCAGGCACTTGTCAATGAGCACCATTCGTTTATGGGTGTCCATGTGCTTCTCCAGATGGAGGTGTTTGCCCACTGCTACAAGAATTTTCTCATGGAGGGGGCGATTTTTCAGGTTTACCGCCACCACCTGGGAAAACTGGCTGAATTTCAGCATCATTCGCAGGTAGAGCAGCCGATATTTGTGAAAGAAGAATTTGATTTTCCCCTTGGGCATTCCGTCTAAGGGGAAAATATCGATCCAGGCGGAGCGAACCTTCTGCTGCTGGGCGGAGATGTCCAAAATTTCGAAGCTGGGATCCACCACCTGGGCAGGGTAGTAAGGCATTTGTCTGTCGGTCATAAAATGACGCAGGAAATAGCCCTCCTTCAGCTCCTGGGGGGCTACAGAAATAAAGGTCTCATAGTCCTTTCGGCTCATGCCAATGTCCACATCGTCATCCCAGGGGATAAAGCCTTTGTGGCGAATGGCACCCAGGAAGGTGCCTCCGATCATCATTACCGTAAGGTCATGCCGTTTGCAGATATCAAGTACGTCCTTTAGAATCTCCAGCTCACAGAGCTGGAGATCACGCAGGGTATGCTCCAATGTTATCCCTCTTTCTTGGGGAAGAATTTCCGTTTTAAAAAGGCGGTACCCTTTTTCAGCCAGTTTTGCTGCTCCATAAACATGACAGGGACTTCCCGGTAGGGGATCCCGTTGGCTTCCAGATAGATGTCGAGAAGCCGCTCGGACAGAAAGCCAAACACCCGTTTATCATACTGGCTGTAGGAGGAAATGTCGATCTCCTGCTCCACCTCGAATAAAATGGGGAAAAGCCACTGGCAATAGTTGTCGAAGATGTCCTTTTTCATCAGGAACATATTGTAGATGTGGGTCCAGGTTCGCTTTTTCATGGACGCCACCGCCTTTTTGTAGGCTTCGCCCTGGTCTGCGGCCAGCTGTAAAGCCAGATCCAGGGGCTCGGCGGGGTGGGCGTGGACATACTGGTTGTACACGGTCTCAATATAATAGTTTCTTCTTTTGGGCAGGAGCACATCCGTATCCTTTAACAGTGCTTCTGCCTGAGCGGTGGTCAGAATCCCGTCCCATTTATCCCGGGTCTTTTTTCCACGAAAGTGCCGCCGATAATGGGCAAGGCCGATATAGTCGCAGTGTAGATTTTTCCATGCCCAGTATATTCCCGTCAGCTCGCAGAAGGTGGGGTTCTTGCAGGAGATATGATCGCCTGTGTTGTCCCCCTGAAATCCCAGTTCCAGATCCTTGCCCTCCTTGCCCACGTGGAGGGGCAGGTACATGGGATCCTTCGGCATAGAATAGGCCTTGTGGGCCGCCACGATCACTTGAATCTTCATAGCTTTTCCTCACAGAGGTTCAGTGCAGAGGCAATGACCTTGTCCATGTCATAATACTTGTATTCGCCCAGACGGCCACCAAAGGTGATGCCGGGCTCCTTTGCTGCCAGGGCGGCGTATTTTTCATAGAGGGCTGTGTTGGTCTGGTCATTTACGGTGTAATAGGGTTCATCACCAGGCTGCCAGGAGGCGGGGTATTCTCTGGTTACCACCGTCTTCTCCTGGGTGCCGAATTCAAAGTGCTTATGCTCAATGATTCGGGTGTAGGGCGTCTCCCGGTCGGTGTAATTTACCACTGCGTTGCCCTGAAAATTATCCATGTCCAGAACCTCTGTCTCAAACCGAAGGGAGCGGAACTGCAGGGGGCCGTAGCAGTAATCAAAGTACCGGTCAATGGGGCCGGTATAGATGACCTCTTTGGCCAGGGACCGCAGCTCCTCACGATGGGACAGGTAGTCGCAGTTCAGGCGAACCTCCGCCCCGGCAAGCAGCTTTTCGAACATGCCTGTGTAGCCCCCCTTGGGGATGCCCTGATAGGGGTCAGAAAAATAGTTGTTATTGTAGGTATATCTCACCGGAAGCCGACGGATGATAAAGGCGGGAAGCTCTGTACAGTCCCGGCCCCACTGCTTTTCCGTGTAGCCCTTTACCAGCTTCTCGTAGATGTCCCGTCCCACCAGGGAAAGGGCCTGCTCCTCCAGATTTTCAGGCTCCGCTACCTGGAGCCTTTGGCTTTCTATGATAGTTTTCGCCTCCTGGGGGGTAGAAATGCCCCAGAGGCGACTAAAGGTGTTCATATTAAAGGGCATGTTGTAAATCTCGCCCTTAAAGTTGGCGATGGGATCCTTCGGCATAGAATAGGCCTTGTGGGCCGCCACGATCACTTGAATCTTCATAGCTTTTCCTCACAGAGGTTCAGTGCAGAGGCAATGACCTTGTCCATGTCATAATACTTGTATTCGCCCAGACGGCCACCAAAGGTGATGCCGGGCTCCTTTGCTGCCAGGGCGGCGTATTTTTCATAGAGGGCTGTGTTGGTCTGGTCATTTACGGTGTAATAGGGTTCATCACCAGGCTGCCAGGAGGCGGGGTATTCTCTGGTTACCACCGTCTTCTCCTGGGTGCCGAATTCAAAGTGCTTATGCTCAATGATTCGGGTGTAGGGCGTCTCCCGGTCGGTGTAATTTACCACTGCGTTGCCCTGAAAATTATCCATGTCCAGAACCTCTGTCTCAAACCGAAGGGAGCGGAACTGCAGGGGGCCGTAGCAGTAATCAAAGTACCGGTCAATGGGGCCGGTATAGATGACCTCTTTGGCCAGGGACCGCAGCTCCTCACGATGGGACAGGTAGTCGCAGTTCAGGCGAACCTCCGCCCCGGCAAGCAGCTTTTCGAACATGCCTGTGTAGCCCCCCTTGGGGATGCCCTGATAGGGGTCAGAAAAATAGTTGTTATTGTAGGTATATCTCACCGGAAGCCGACGGATGATAAAGGCGGGAAGCTCTGTACAGTCCCGGCCCCACTGCTTTTCCGTGTAGCCCTTTACCAGCTTCTCGTAGATGTCCCGTCCCACCAGGGAAAGGGCCTGCTCCTCCAGATTTTCAGGCTCCGCTACCTGGAGCCTTTGGCTTTCTATGATAGTTTTCGCCTCCTGGGGGGTAGAAATGCCCCAGAGGCGACTAAAGGTGTTCATATTAAAGGGCATGTTGTAAATCTCGCCCTTAAAGTTGGCGATGGGGCAGTTTACATAGTGGTTGAATTCTGCAAGGTCGTTGACATAATCCCAGATTTTTCGATCGGAGGTATGGAAAATGTGGGCACCGTACTTATGTACCTGGATGCCCTCCACAGCTTCTGTATAGCAGTTACCGCCAATGTGGCTGCGCTTGTCTACCACCAGGCATTTCTTTCCCTTTTTTGTGGCTTCGTGGGCAAACACAGCTCCGAAAAAGCCGGCACCCACAATGAGATAATCATACACCATAGTTTTTCTCCTATCTGGCTCCATCCATGCGGAGGACGGCACCTACAGTCCAGAACATGATTTTGATATCCAACAGAATGCTGCAGTTCCGGACATATTGCAGCTCCAACGCCTGTCTGGCCCCATCTTCGTAGGTTACATTGCTGCGGCCCCGAGACTGCCAGAGCCCTGTAAGGCCGGGCTTTACGGAGAGCAGCAGATCCCGATCCTTGCCGTAGAGCTCCGTCTCCTCCTGGAGAACAGGCCGGGGGCCCACCAGAGACAGGCTGCCTCCAAGAATGTTAAACAGCTGAGGCAGCTCGTCCAGGCTGGTCTTTCGTAAAAAGGCCCCCACCTTGGTGATGCGGGGGTCGTTCTTCAGTTTAAAATTCTTTCGATATTCCGCAAGCTCCTCCGGGGTCAGCGTGTCCTCCAGTCGGTCGGCATGGAGGCGCATACTGCGGAACTTGTATACAACGATGGGCTTCCCGTGCAGGCCCACACGGCCTGCCTTGTAGAGTACGGGCCCACGATCCTCCACCAGGATGGCAACGGCAATAAGCAGCAGCACAGGCCAAAGCAGGATCACAGCCAAAAGGGACAGCAGCAAATCAAATAGCCGCTTACAAAAGGAATACACCGGCTTTTTCTCTCTCTCCATGGTAACTTGGGAACATCCTTTCAGGGAAAATTTAGTCCAGATCTGCTGCCAGAGCGGCCAAATACTGCCCGTAGTTTGTCTTTTCCATTGTTTTGGCGCAGGTTTCCAGCTGGTCGCAGTTGATCCAGCGATTCCGATAAGCGGTTTCTTCAGGGCAACCGATCATTTTGCCGCTTCGCTGGGCAGCTCGGATGGAGCCGGCTGCCTCGTAGAGGCTGTCTGCGTTGCCGGTGTCAAACCAGGTGAATTCCTTCCCCAGGGTTACCACGTTCAGGGCGCCTGCATCCAGATAGGCATTGTTGACGGCGGTGATCTCCAGCTCACCCCGGGCAGAGGGCTGAATGGTCTTTGCGATCTCTACCACCCGGTTATCGTAGAAATAGAGGCCGGGGACAATATAGTTGGACTTGGGATGCTGGGGTTTTTCCTCGATGGACAGGGCTTTGCCGTTTCCGTCGATTTCCACCACACCGAAGGCACGGGGGTCGGCTACATAGTAGCCGAAGATGGTGGCACCAGCCTGGTTTTTCATGGCGGTTTTCAGCTTCCGTCGGAAGGCAGGGCCGTAGAAAATGTTGTCTCCCAGGGCCAGGCATACGGAATCATTGCCGATGAATTCTTCGCCAATGAGGAAGGCATCTGCAATGCCCCGCTGTACCTTTTGCTCTTTGTATGTAATGTGGATGCCCATCTGGGAGCCGTCTCCCAAAAGATCCACAAAGGGCTGCATATCATCGGGAGGCACGATCACCAGAATGTCTCGAATCCCGGCGGTCATCAGCACAGACAGGGGGTAGTAGATCATGGGTTTGTCGTACACCGGCAGCAGGGGCTTACAGACGGGCAGCGTAATGGGGTAAAGGCGGGTGCCTTTACCGGCGGCCAGAATAATTCCCTTCATGGTACCTTCCTCCTTAAATACGGATATTCAGAGACGAATTTTGTCGTCAGTTTAATTCATTTATCATATCCCGAAATGGGGTTTTTGTCAATGTTTTCGGCGGTTTCTCCGGCGGCCTTAGCCTCTTTTTTTCGCATACGGAGGGTTCGGAAGAAATTCCGCAGCATAGCACCGCAGGGGCCTTCCAAAACGCCGCCGATCACCTGGGGCTTGTGGTTGTATGGGAGTGCAAACAGATCTACAACGGAGTGTACAGAGCCGGCCTTTGGATCCTTTGCGCCATAGACCACCACCGGGATTCTGGCGTTGATGATGGCACCGGCACACATGGGGCAGGGCTCCAGGGTTACGTACATTCGACACTGCCACAGCCGCCAGCCCCCCAGGGTTTTGCAGGCGTCCTCAATGGCCATGAGCTCGGCATGTCCCAGGGCTGTCTTTCCGGTTTCCCGGCGGTTATAACCCCGACCTACGATTGTATCCCCCTTGGTGATGACGCAGCCTATGGGCACCTCGCCCAATGCTTCGGCCTGCTTTGCCAAAGAAATGGCCTCTTCCATGAAACGTTCGTCCTGGGTCACGTCATTTCCTCCTTGGTGGAATTTCTTTAATATAGTATATCAAAAAGGACAAAAAGTCAAAAAGAACATGGCCCTTCCCGCAAGATTATGGCGGATACCCACAATCCACCAGCAAATCCCCAGACCTTGCAGGTTGTAATCGGGCAAAAAATGTGGTATTCTAAGGATAAGACATAATTGGAGTGTGACAGATGAAAAAGATTCTTTTTTCCCTGTTTTTTATATGTATTTTTCTGTTTCCGGCTCTGGCAGACTTCACAGTGGACGGGGTGGCGGTCAATGCCGAGGTGGCTGCCTCCGGACGGACGGAGGTAGCGGCCTCCTATCAGCTCACCTTCACCACGTTTCAGGAGGAGGTTACCATTCCGCTGCCGGAGGGAGATATCAGCGGCATTTCTGTCAGCAATTATCGCTACAGCACCAGGGAGACAAACCAGGGCATTGACCTTGTGATTCAGAACAGCAAAGGCTTCTCCGGGACGCAGGTGTTTGTGGTATCCTATAAACTTCCGGCCTTTGAGGCAGATGGCACCAAGGAGGATCTCTATACGCTGCCCCTGCTGTCCTCCAGATGGGCCAAAGAGATCGGCAGCTTTTCGGTGCAGGTGAATTTGCCCGGTTCTACGGTGGAGATCCCAGAGAGGTATACCATGTCTCCTGTGCTGGTCAGTGGATATCACGGGGCGCTGGACGAGACGGAGGGAGCTACTTCGGTCAGCGGAACCATGATTTCCGGTTCTGCCACGGGGCTGATGGCCTACGATACCATGACATTGCAGGTGTCGCTGCCGGACGGCTATTTCCGTGTCCGTTCCAATACCATTCCCATGATCGCTGTGACCTGGTGGTTCCTGGGGCTGGTTGCTGTGTTGGGGCTCTGTATGCTGTATTGGCGGCTGAAGCTCCGCAGCGGACATAAGGAAGTCACGGCACGGATGCTGCTGCCGGAGGGGGTGCTGGCCTATCAGTTGCCTGGTGTGTTGGATGGAAAGACGGTGGACTTCCGGGCCCTGGTTCTCGAATGGGCAAACCTGGGCTATTTAAAGCTGAGCTATGATAAAAAACGTCGGCTGGTTCTGCGAAAAACCATGGATATGGGGTCGGAGCGGAGTCAGGCCGAGCAGCGGCTGTTCTATGGGGTGTTTGGTCGGCGCAGAAAGGTGCTGGCATTGCCGGGACGCTTCTCCTCTGCGGCTGCCCAGTTCCGGAGTGGGGCCCTGCGACCGGTTGCCCGGCAGGCTTTTGATAAAAAGAGCGGGAATGTGGTCTTTGTCCAGATTCCCTGCCGCCTCCTGGTTGGAGTGGGCATTGGATACACGGTCTACTGTATGCTGCCGGAAGGGAGCGGATATCTGGTTTTGGCTGTGCTGATGGGCGTTGTGGGGCTAATCTACGGGGGCTTGCTTCATAGGGCCTTAACTGAGTTAAAAACCCAAAGACGGTTCTCCTGGAAAACTGGACTTTTGCTTTTGCTGGCCCTGATGCTGTTGGTGCTGGGCCTTATGTACGGTGCCTTTCTGGAGATTACGGTGGGGGTGTTTGCCTGCTTCTTCTCGGCCTTTGCCACTGCGGCTGGCCCGAGAAGAAGTCCCCGGGGACAGGAACTGATGGCCCAGGCCAAGGGCTGCCGCAGATTTTATAGCCAGGTGTCCTGGCAGAAGCTTCAGGTTTATACGGCGGGCAATCGACGCTTTTTCCAGGGGGAGCTGCCCCAGGCGGTGGCGCTGAACTGCCACAAAACCTTTGCCCGGCGGTTTGAACGGCTCAGTGTGCCCTATCCGGAGTGGCTTCCTGCGAAGAATAAGGGGGCGATTGCTCCGGAAAAGCTGGTGGAGCTGCTGGAACCTGTGCTGAAAAGCCTGGAACAGGCTTTTCGATAAGAAAAAATTGACAGAAAACTTGTAAAATCAACAGAGGAAACGGGGATTTTTGTTGGAAATCCAGCATTTTTCGTGTATTTCTCTTTACAACCTCAATTCTTTGTGTTATACTAGCCGGAGCAAAATGATTTATGTTAACAACATGATACAATCGCCGCTTCTGCGGCATAGGATAGATCGAGAAGAAAACTGAGAATGCGAGGGTGCATTATGGCGCAATATGTGATTCATGGCGGAAAGCCTCTATCCGGTGAAGTGTCCATAGGCGGTGCAAAGAACGCCGCTGTGGCCATTCTTCCCGCAGCACTTCTGGTGGACGGCGTTTGCCGCATTGAGAATGTGCCGGATATTTCCGATATCCAGCTGTTTTTTGATATTCTCACCCGGATGGGTGCCACCGTAAAGATGATTAACCGTACCACATTTGAGCTGGATTGCTCTTCGGTGTACACCTCCTCTGTGCCCCATGATCTTGCCTGCAAGATTCGGGCCTCCTACTACCTGGTGGGCGCTCTGCTGGGCCGTTTTGGCAAGGCCACCGTGGCAATGCCCGGAGGCTGCGACTTTGGTGTGCGGCCCATTGACCAGCATATTAAGGGCTTTAACGCCATGGGTGCAGATGTGGATATTGTCAGCGGCGATATTGTGGCCTCTACCAATGGGCCTCTCCACGGCGGCAGAGTGTATCTCGATGTGGTCTCTGTGGGCGCTACCATGAATATTATGATCGCTGCCGTTCTGGCAGAGGGAACCACCATCATTGAGAACTGTGCCAAAGAGCCCCATATTGTGGATCTGGCTAACTTCCTGAACTCTATGGGTGCAAATGTGTCCGGTGCGGGCACTGATGTAATCAAGGTTCGGGGTGTGAAGCGGCTCAAGGGCGGCTCCTACTCCATCATTCCCGATCAGATCGAAGCCGGTACCTATATGGCTGCGGTGGCAGCAGCCGGCGGTAAAGTTACCATTAAGAACGTAATTCCCAAGCATCTGGAGTGCATTTCCTCCAAGCTTCGGGAAATGGGTGTTAAAATCACCGATCAGGGGGACTCTGTTGTGGTTGAGTCCACCGGGCGGCTGAAGAAGGCCAAGGTTAAGACCATGCCCTATCCCGGCTTCCCCACGGATATGCAGCCTCAGATCGCTGTGTGCATGGCCCTTGCCAAGGGAACCAGTGTGGTGACCGAGGGCGTTTGGGACAATCGGTTCCGGTATATTGGGGAGCTGAAGAAGATGGGTGCCCAGGCTCAGGTGGACGGCAAGGTTGCCGTTATCGAGGGCGTTGAGTCTCTCCGGGGCTGCCCTGTGAAGGCTTGTGATCTCCGGGCCGGAGCTGCCATGGTAATTGCGGGGCTGGCTGCCCATGGAACCACTGTGGTGTCTGACATCAAGTATGTGGAGCGGGGTTACGAGAATATTACCGCCAAGCTCCAGGGCATGGGCGCTGATTTTAACAAGGTGGACGGCGAGGATCCGGTGCTTACCGTGGTCTCCGCAGGATAATGAATATGCAAGGGCTGCTGCAAAATTCAGATTTTGCAGCAGCCCTTTTTTCTGGACATACAATTTATTTGCCCCCTGACTGCATAGCGGGTTATGCAGTCAGGGGGCAATGCCGATGATACCGATGGAACCGGCAAAGGAGGTAAGCAGGGTTCGGCCTTTTTGGTTCGCAGATTATTGAAGCTAAGGGAAAGGGCGGTGAGAAAGGACATAGAGCGCTTTTGGCGTTTTTGAGCCGGGGCCTCCAGCGAATTACTTTGGTAGCGATCAAGACCGCCGATGATGTTCAGCATGGTGGTTTTTCCGGAACCGCTTTGCCCCAGAATGGACACGAATTCGTTTTCCCGGAAGCTGATGGATACACCTTTGAGGGCGTTTTGAACCAGGTCGCCGGTCTGATAGGTTTTAACAATGTTGCGAAGTTCGAGCATGAATCAATCTCCTTGGGGTAGTGCGTTGGTTGTTGGGACAGGGATCACAGATTTTCGTAGAAGGTGCAGGCGCTTTTCAGGTCAGCGACAACTGCCCCGTCCGACGCACTTTGGAGATGCTCAGCGGAAAATGGAGAACCCATGTGATCTATGAGCTGTGCCGAAAGCCCAGCTGCCGGTTTGGGGAGCTGAAAAAGGCGGTGCCACGAATCACCAATACCATGCTGTCGGCTACCCTAAAGGATCTGGAGGAGATGGGGATTATCCATCGGGAGCAATTCAATGAGATTCCACCCCGGGTGGAGTATTCTCTGACAGAAAAGGGGAAAGCACTGCTGCCGGTATTCACAGAGCTGGCTAAGTGGGGAGAAAAATATGTTGCCCCAGAGGAAGCGGAGCTCTGACCAATTCTTAAAAAATTATAAAAATCAAAAGAAACGGTTGACAAAGCAGAAAATATGTACTATTATCTTATTGTACTAAGCGAGTAATACAACAATACAAACGGAGGTGCATTATGCAGTGGAAGCTTGACAACGCAGCCCCCATCTATGCCCAGCTGGTGGATCAGCTGAAAATGCGGATTGTTACCGGGGTTTATCCCATGGGCAGCCGGATGCCTGCTGTGCGGGAGCTTGCTATGGAGGCAGGGGTGAACCCCAACACCATGCAGCGGGCCCTTCAGGAATTGGAGCGGCAGGGATTGGTGTATTCCCAGCGGACCAGCGGAAGGTTCGTTACAGAGGATTCAGATGCTGTTCTGGGGGAAAAGGAAAAACTGGCGGAGGCCTATGTAAACACCTTTCTGGCACAAATGTCCATGCTGGGCTTTGGCCAGAAGGAGATATTGGATATGCTGAGAAGAGAGGAGTTTGAGAGAATATGACACCAATTTTAGAGTGCCGGGGTCTGAGTAAAAGCTACGGCTCCCAGCCGGCTCTGGAGAATGTGAATTTTGCCATCGAACCGGGCAAGATCGTAGGGCTTCTGGGGCCCAACGGCAGCGGTAAAACCACCCTGATAAAAATGGCAAACGGCCTTTTGACCTGGAATCAGGGAGAACTGCTCATTGACGGTAAGGCCCCGGGGGTAGAGACAAAATCCCTGGTATCCTATTTGCCGGAGCGGACCTATTTGCCGGATTGGATGAAAACCAAGGCGCTGCTGGACTACTTCGGTGACTTTTATAAGGATTTTGACCGGAAACGGGCAGAGGAAATGCTGCGGCATCTGGGGATCGATGAAAATATGCGGATCCGGCAGATGTCCAAGGGAACCCGGGAAAAGGTACAGCTGATTCTGGTTATGAGCCGCCAGGCAAAGCTCTATCTGTTGGATGAGCCCATCGGCGGTGTAGACCCTGCCACCCGGGACTATATATTAAATACCATCATCGGAAATTACAACCCGGAGGCATCGGTGGTGATCTCCACCCATCTGATTCAGGATGTGGAGCGGGTTTTGGATGAAGTGATTTTCCTTTGTTACGGCCAGATTATGCTCCACAAGACCGTGGATCAGATCCGGGAAGAAAAGGGAATGAGTGTGGACGAACTGTTCCGGGAGGTGTTCAGATGTTCGGAAAATTATTAAAGCAGGAATTCCGTGCAACAAGTCGGTTTATGTGGATGATCTATGCTGCAATGCTGTTTCTCAGTCTGGGCAGCCATTTTTCCATGATCTATTTGGATGCCGAGGAGAGTTCTGCGGTGCTGAACATTCTGGCCGTCCTTGTAACCGTGCTGTGGGTGCTCAGTTTGATTTTTGGCATTGCAATGACGGTGATCCTGATGGTGAATCGGTTCCATAAGAATCTTCTGACGGACGAGGGATATCTCATGTTTACCCTGCCCACCGGGGTTCACAGCCTGATTCTATCCAAGCTGATCGTGGCCGTTGTCTGGGCTGTGGTCACCATTCTGGTGATGGTTCTGGGTGTGGCCCTGGCGGTGATAGACAGCAGCTTCCTTCAGCAGGTTGGGGAGAGCTTCGAAATCGTGTTCCAGTATATGGACGCAGAACTGGGACTGAATATTGCGGCTATGGCAGCGGAGCTGATGCTGATGGGGATTCTGGCCCTGGCTTGCTCCATGCTTCAGTTCTATGCCGCCATGGCCATTGGCTATGGATTCAATGGACATAAGCTGCTGCTGTCTGTGCTGTTCTATTTCGGAATTGGGATTGGGTTTCAGATTATTGGCAGCCTGGTTATGACGCTGGGCGGCGATGGCATTCTGATGCTGACCACTGAAATTGAAACCATGACAGGATGGCACATGACTATGCTGGGGGCGCTGGGTTCCCAACTGCTGTCCGGAGGTGCGCTGTATTTCCTGACCGCATGGAACCTGAAAAAAAGATTGAACCTGGCCTGAGTCCGCAGCCAAAACCCAGGGAGCGGCCAACTGGCACCATAATCGTAAACCACCTGACTCCAGCTTCTGGGGCCAGGTGGTTTTTGACATGTGGGAGAAAAGTAAAAACGTGGCTGTCTTTCGACAGCCACGCATTTTTTAAAGAAGATTAGCCAACCAGCTCGGCGGTATCCTTTGCGATCATCAGCTCTTCGTTGGTGGGGATCACCAGAACCTTGACCTTGGCACCGTCGGGGGAGACAATGCGCTCCTCGCCACGGAAGTTGTTCTTCTCGGCGTCGATCTCGATGCCCATGAACTCCAGACCCTTGACGAAGTTCAGACGCATGTCAGCGGAGTTCTCGCCCACACCAGCGGTGAAGATCACAGCGTCAACGCCGCCCATAGCAGCAGCATACTCAGCGATCATCTTGCGAACGCCGTACTCAAAGACCTCCATAGCCAGAGCAGCACGCTGGTTGCCATCAGCAGCAGCGTTGTCCAGATCACGGAAGTCGGAGGACACGCCGGAGATGCCCAGCACGCCGGACTTCTTGTTCAGGGTGGTCATCATGTCGGCCATGGACATGTCGTACTTCTTCATGATGTACTCCATGATGCCGGCATCCATGTCGCCGGAACGGGTGCCCATGGGCAGACCAGCCAGGGGGGTGAGGCCCATGGAGGTGTCAACGGACTTGCCGCCGTCTACAGCGGTGATGGAGGAGCCGTTGCCCAGGTGGCAGGAAACGATCTTCAGCTCTTCGATGGGCTTGCCCAGGATCTCAGCGCAGCGCTGGGAAACATAACGATGGGAAGTGCCGTGGAAGCCGTAGCGACGCATCTTGTCGTTCTCGTAGTACTCGTAGGGGATGGCGTAGGTGTAAGCCTTAGCGGGCATGGTCTGATGGAA
>CAZFXB010000018.1:0-17740 GCA_964522835.1 uncultured Oscillospiraceae bacterium | reverse complement strand
TGAAGTCCTGGTAGCCGGGGATGTAGTACCAGATGGAGATGGTGTTGTCGCCCTCAAGAGGATAAGCGATGTACTCCTCAGCCATGGCCTCGAAGGGATCGCCGGTGGTTACAGCCACGGTAGCACCCTCGTTGCCCTCGATGGTGGAGTCTGCAGCAACCACGGTCTCTTCGACAGCGGGTGCCTCTTCCTGAACGGTTTCGGTGGACTCAGCGGGAGCCGCAGAGTTTGCCTCAGCGGTGGAAGCGGTGGAGCCGCAGCCAGCCATGAGACCAAACACCATAACCATAGCCAGGATCAGAGCAAGGATCTTGGATGTGTTCATGTTTGTCTTCCTTTCTTTCATTTTGTTAGACAGCGTGCTAACAATATTATAGAATGGTCTCCAGTGTTGGAGCAATTCCAATTTCATGGAGATCCATTCGTGCCTGGAATGGAATATTAGGGAGTTAATATCTCGGTAATATTCAACCTGATAAACTATACAAAATGAAACTCAAATTGTCAACCTCAAGTCACAAATTAAACGGTCGAAATATAAAAAGAAATCTCCGAAAGTCCTGAAAAACCAGGAAATTCGGAGAAATGTGAAGAAAATATGAAGAAAAATGGGGATTTTGACGAACTTGGCATGGTAGCAAAAATTGCGGTTAAACTCCGGTCTGAAGCTGCCGCCGGAGAACCTCCTCACGGAGCATACGGCCCTGATCCAGAAGGTATCGCATTTTGGTGGTATCTTCCTCTGCCAGGGCGGTGCGGAACACGGTAAGATTGTGGATAAGCGTATCCAGCTCCTCGACCAGAGGGCGATGGTTCATCTGGAACAGGGCCGTCCACATATCCGGATCCAGCTTGGCCACCCGGGTCATGTCCTGGAAGGAACCGGCGGTAAAGCCCAGGGTCATGCCGGAGGTGGGGCTTTTGATGTAGGCAGAGGATACCACATGGGCCAGCTGAGAGGTATAGGCAATGATAACATCGTGACGATGGGGATCGGTGATTTCAATCCGGGTAAAGCCGATGGCGTGAGCCAGGGCGCTGAGGGTCTCCACCGCATCCTTGTCGGTGAGCTTGGTGGTGGTGATAATGTAGCTGGCGTTTTTGTACATATCCGCATCGGAGCTGGCAAAGCCTGCGGTTTCCTTGCCGGCCATGGGGTGGGTTCCTACGTACCGGACACCGTGACGGAGGTACAGCTGGTCCACAGCAGACACAATGGGCTCCTTCACGCCGCAGATATCTGCCACAATGGCGCCTGTTTTGAATTCTCCCACATGCTCGGTCAGGTAATTTAATGTGGGCTCCGGAGGCAGGGCCACAAAAACCACATCGGCGGAGGAAAGGTCGGTGAATTCCTCGTCAATGGCCCCCATGCTCAAGGCAAAGTCTACGGTTTTGGGGTTCCGGGTGGTGCCAAGAACCTTGTGAGGGGTGTATTGTTTTAAAGCACGGCACAGGGAGCCGCCAATGAGGCCCATGCCCACTACTGCAACATTCATATGGTTCATTCCTTCGCATATATGATAAGGTGATTTTATCACCTTAATGCGTGAAAGTCAATCGGTTTCCGGATGGCGGCAAAAGGAATTGACAAAAGCCCAGGGTTTTGGTATACTATGCGGAGAAAAGTTAGAAAATACTAACTGAAAGCGGCGGGAGCCGCGTTTTTTCTGACAGAAGGTTAGATATGTCTAACTGAAAATGAGGAACAGGATGGTATGACAAATGATGATGGACAAGCGGCTGCTCCGAATGGTACCGGAGAGCAAAAAATACATCGGGGCCAATGTGGCATGTCAGTGGGTGGCCCTGGGGGCCAATATTGGGATCATGTACACCGTAGCCGGGCTGCTGGCGGAGCTTTGGAAAGGGGAAGCCACAGCTGAGGGGCTGGTTTGGGCACTATGTCTTAGTGTGCTGGGGGTAGTAATTCGATTTTTCTGCGCCCTGGGTGCCAGCCATATGAGCTACCTCAGTGCCCGGGCGGTGAAAAAGACCCTTCGGGAGCGCATCTACCGAAAGCTGCTGGGGCTTGGTACCGGGTATGCAGCGCAGGTGGAAACCAGCCAGGTGGTGCAGGTGGCAGTAGAGGGGGTAGACCAGCTGGAAACCTACTTCGGTGCCTATTTGCCCCAGTTTTTCTACGCCATGCTGGCACCGGTCACATTGTTTGTGGTGCTGTGCAGGATCAGTCTGGGGGCAGCGGTGGTTTTGCTGATCTGTGTGCCACTGATCCCGGTGACCATTGTGGCGGTACAGCGGTGGGCAAAAAAATTGCTGAGTAAGTACTGGGGAGAATATACGGCACTGGGAGATACTTTTTTGGAGAATCTTCAGGGACTGACCACCACAAAGATATATCAGTCCGACGAATTCAAGCATCAGGAGATGAACCGGCAGTCGGAGCACTTCCGGAAAATCACCATGAAGGTGCTGACCATGCAGCTCAATTCCATCACCATTATGGATCTGATTGCCTACGGCGGCACAGGGCTGGGGGCCATTCTGGCGGTCTGGCAGTTTCGCAGCGGCACGGTTACCATGATGGGGTGCCTGATGATTATGCTCCTGGCAGCGGATTTCTTTCTGCCCATGCGACTGCTGGGTTCCTATTTTCATATTGCCATGAACGGAATGGCGGCCTCGGATAAAATTTTTCGACTGCTGGAGCTGCCGGAGCCGGAGCACATGGGGAAAGCCCTTCCAACCAGGGGCGATCTGGTGCTGGAGGATGTGTGCTTTTCCTATACGCCGGAGAAGCCCATTCTGGAGCACATTGATATGACATTCCCAGAGGGCAGCTTTACCGCCATTGTGGGGGAGAGCGGCAGCGGAAAATCCACAGTGGCCTCCTTAATTATGGGGCGGAACAAAAGCCGGAGCGGTGAAATCCGTCTGGGAAAGACCCCGATAGCGGCATTTTCGGAAGGGGGCCTGATGGAACATATCACCTATATCTCCCACCAAAGCTATCTTTTTAAGGGAACGGTTCGGGAAAATCTGAGGATGGGTGACCCGGAGGCCGGGGAAGAAGATATGTGGCAGGCACTGGAGCAGGTGAACCTGGCAGGGTTTCTTCGCAGTGGTCAGGGTCTGGATACCCCACTGCTGGAGAAGGGGGCAAATCTGTCCGGTGGCCAGTGCCAGCGGCTGGCACTGGCCCGGGCACTGCTCCACGACAGCCCGGTTTATATTTTCGACGAAGCTACATCCAACATTGATGTGGAAAGCGAAAACCAGATCATGGCCCAGATCTATGAGCTGGCAAAAACAAAAACGGTGATTCTGATCTCTCACCGAATGGCCAATGTGGTGGGGGCAGATCGAATCTATGTATTGCAGCAGGGGAAACTGGTGGAACAGGGAAACCATCGTCATCTGCTGGAGCAGAACGGGGTCTATGGCCGACTGTTCCTGGCCCAGCAGGCACTGGAAACCTATGTGAAGGGGGATGTGACAGAATGAAACGGAGCGGATTTCAGGTAATGCTTCGACTGATCGGGCTGGTGAAGCCCTTGGCGGGATATATGGTTCTGGCCATCGTTCTGGGACTGCTGGGCCACCTCAGCGGAACTTTTATTACAGTACTGGGGGTGCTGGGGGTGCTGCGGGTGCTGAATGGGGCGCAGCTACTTCCTGTTTTTCTGGTCATTGGGGTTCTGGCACTGGCCCGGGGCTTTCTCCGCTATGGAGAGCAGTCCTGCAATCATTTTATTGCCTTTAAACTGTTGGCCCTGATCCGGGATCGGGTCTTCGGGGCACTGCGGCGGCTTTGCCCCGCCAAGCTGGCGGGAAGAGATAAGGGGGATCTCATCAATATTATCACCTCAGACATCGAATTGCTGGAGGTGTTCTACGCCCACACCATTTCTCCTATATGTATTGCGGTGCTGTTTTCTGCAATTATGACGGTGTTTGTGGGCCGATATCATTGGGCCCTGGGGCTGTTTGCAGCGGTGGCCTATTTGACGGTGGGAACGGGAATCCCGCTGGTAACATCCCGGCTGTCCGGAAATGTAGGAATGGAATTCCGAAATCGTTCCGGGGCACTTTCGGCCTTTGTGCTGGACTCCCTTCGGGGGCTGCCGGAGATTTTGCAATATGGACAGGGGGAAAAGCGGCTGGAAGAGATGAACCGCAGAACCCAGTCACTTTCCGGGGTAGAGGAGCGGATGAAGAGAACCTCCGGCCGAAATACGGCAGTGACCAACACGGTGATTTTGATTTTTGATCTGGGAATGCTGCGGCTGTCTGCCAGTCTCTGCGATTTTTCCGGGGCGTTGATGGCTACGCTGGCCATGATGGGCTCCTTTGGTCCCTGTGTGGCGCTGGCGGCGCTGGGAGCTACCTTGCAGAGTACCTTTGCAGCGGGAAATCGGGTGCTGGATATTCTGGAGGAACAGCCTGTGGCAGAGGAGGTCACAGGAAAGCCGGCCATCACCTTTCAGGGGGCCCAGGCGAAGGAGCTGTCCTTTTCCTATGGCGAAGAGAACATATTGGATCGCCTGAACCTGACCATTTCAAAAAAACGGATTACGGGCATCGTTGGCCCCTCTGGCGGCGGAAAATCTACTCTGCTGAAGCTGCTGATGGGATTTTGGCCAGTGGAGTCCGGAAAATTGCAGATTTCCGGACGGGATATTGGGGAGATCAACACGGCAGACCTTAGAAATATGGAGGGCTATGTGACTCAGGAGACCCATCTGTTCCACGATTCCATTCGGAATAATCTGAGAATCGCCAAGCTGGATGCCACCCAGGAGGAGCTGGAGGCGGCCTGCAAGAAGGCATCCATCCATGACTTTATTCTGTCGCTGCCCCAGGGCTACGACACCCCTGTGGGAGAATTGGGGGATACCCTCTCCGGCGGAGAGCGGCAGCGGCTGGGCCTGGCCCGGGCCTTTCTCCATGATGCACCCTTCCTGCTGCTGGATGAGCCCACATCCAATCTGGACAGCCTCAATGAGGCGGTGATTCTGAAGTCTCTCCACCAGGCCCGACAGGGAAAGACCATTGTGCTGGTGTCTCACCGCCCTTCCACCATGGGCATTGCGGAGGAAATCTACCGGGTAGAGGGAGGCAGAGTCAGCTGATGGATGCGAAAAGCAAGCGGCAGCGGGAAAAAGATACGGTGGATTTTATGATTGCCCTTTATTGCCGAAAAAAACATAGAAGCGGGGAGCTTTGCCCGGAATGCAGGGCCTTGAGAGACTATGCCTGGAGCCGATCGGATAAATGCCCCTTTATGGAGACAAAGACCTTTTGCTCCAACTGCTCTGTACACTGCTATGGGCCCAAGATGAGGGAGAAAATCCGGAAAGTGATGCGGTTTTCCGGCCCAAGAATGATGTTTCATCATCCGGTGCTGGCACTGCGTCACGTGATAGAAACCAAAAAAGAACAAAAACGATTGGAGAAAGAAGCATGACATTGAAAAAAGTTTTGTATGTGATTCTGGGCTGCCTGGGCGTGGCACTGGGGGCAGTGGGAGCCGTGATGCCCATGCTTCCTGCGTTTCCCTTCCTGATGCTGGCTGCATTCTGCTTCGCCAGAAGCTCTGAGCGGCTGGATCGCTGGTTTAAGGGCACCAAACTCTATCGGGACAATCTGGAGGATTTTGTGGCAGGCCGTGGTATGACCAGAAAGACCAAGCTGCGGATCATGGTGACGGTGACCCTGCTGATGAGCATTGGCTTTATTATGATGGGCCGGAAGGGCATTGTAGTGGGCTGCACGGTGCTGGGCTTCGTCTGGCTGTTCCACATTCTCTATTTCTGTTTCGGGGTAAAGACCATCCCGGAGAAAGCCTGAACAGAAATTCTTTCTGCCTAAAGCAAACATCCCCCGGCCAAGCCGGGGGATGTTTGCTTTTATGAAAGTGTTCCAGAAGCGGAACAGTAGAGCGTAACAGTCTTTGAGGCTGCTATACCATTGTATGTAACCTTTCCTGTTGCTGTGGCATAGTTGCTAGCATAACTGGCGGATTTCGATACATAAGTTGCAGCGGTACTGTAAAGAGATACAGTTGCTGTTGAACTGGTTGCTTTAGCTGTACTTCCGTTGTAAGTAAATGTTCCGGTTACCTTTACGGAATAAATGGCCTCATTGTTGGCGTTGTAGTAGGTTGAGGTTTTTGAGCCTGTTTTTGTATTTGTTGTGCGTCCTTGACACACGGTATCCTCTTCTGTGATTACCACAATTTCATAATTACCATTTGCGAAGTCGATTCTTTTTGTAGAAATCGGACTGCTGGATTCAACCGCATATGCAGGACTGATTATTGAAAATACAATGACACAACAAATCAGCAAGCTAAAAATCAAACGAACATTCTTTTTCATAATCATTCCTCCTAGTATTCTACGATTGGCTCGGGGAGCGAATCGGTATTTGATTCTACATCGCTTTCTATTTCAGTAATATAATATCCATCTTGGAACCAGTCTATTTTCTTAGATATATGCCGTGCTGTCATAAAACATCCCAGAAGAAAGATCACGATGACCACAGCGACAGAAACAAAAATATGTCGTTTGTGGGATAGGCCGTGGGAAATTTCATCGGGATTTTGCACCAGATACGCTTCGGCAATGTCCTGGGGACTGCCAAATTTCATGCACAGATCATCGTAGGAAAGGCCATCGTTTTGCCGGATATAACGGTTGACGCTGGGAGACAGTTCTTTGAGATACTGTTGCTTTGTCCGAAGGTTACAAGGGAGAAACCTTTTGATTTCACGAAAATACTGCTTCTGTAATTTATCCATAGCGGTTACCCGCCTTTGCTGCGGTGTCGATAGAACTAAGAAATTGCTGAATTCCGGCTGAAAAGATCTGATACTCGGAAAGTGTTTCCTTCAGTCGTTCCTGACCCTGTGGCTCTATGTGATAATATACAAGGATTCTGCGTTTTCCTGCTGGAACACGGGTACAGGAAATGAAACCATCGTCCACCAATCGATATAGCATTGGATAAAGGGATCCTTCCGGCACCTCAATCACACCGCCGCTTCGCTGGGAGATCAATTGGGAAAACTGGTATCCATATAAGTCCGATTCGCTTAAAAGGGATAACACCAGCATTTCTACAGTTCCTTTTTTGAAATTGTCCCGGATACTCAGTGAAATCACCAACTTTTTTATTGTGTAATTGTATTATATTCATAAAATTATATTTGTCAATGTTTTATTTTTCAAACACTGTTGACAAGAAACCCGTATTATGTTAGTATGCAGATGAAGGAAAAATATGAGGGAGGGGAGTCCGATGTTTAACTTGTTATAAAAAACAAGCTGCGAAATATAGCTCATAGTGATAATATGATTAAGGAGGAACAATCAGATGAAAAGAATACATAAATTACTGGCGGTACTATTTGTGTGTGCATTTTTTACGTCATCCGCACAAGTTGCTGTTCTAGCAGCTGATACCGATGTGTATGAATTAGACCCGGTCGAAAACATCATTCTTTATCTGCCAAAGGAACAAGCTGAGTATCTTGATGCTGAGCTTGATTATTCCTCAAAAATTGTAGAGTTGGACGAAAGAGGTGCCTCTCCACGAACAACTTACACTATTTCTATTGATGCGTATAAGACGAAAGCTCAGTCATTGGGGTATGTTGACTCCGGAAAAACCATTTATATTAACTGCAAAGGTGGAAACATAACAGGAACGTTATACTATGGTGCCACGTATTCCAACTGTGCAAATGTTGCCTTTAGCCAAACTACAAGTGTAGTGGATAGAACGTGCCTCAGTACAGGAAAGTATTATAAGTTTTCTATGTATAATGAAACAGGAAGCACGATTTCCTTGTCGCTGACTGTATATACGTACTGATATGAAACACCGTCTAATTGTTTGTGTAGTGCTGTTATTATTGCTGCTGACGGGATGCGGAGCAGCAAATGTTGAGCCGATTTCCGTTGAAAGCATTCCATCAACGTCCGTGGTTTCAACCGATAACGAGTGGTACACTGTCGAGGCGGATCTATCTGGTCTTGGATATGAAACATCTCTGTTGACAGAAGAGGATCTGGGAGGAAATGCCCTGGTGTCGGATGGTCAGGTTTTACTGGTAGAGGAAACCGGGGAAGGCAATCTTGTGACACTCGTTCACACAGATGGGAGCACTGGAGCATCCATTGCGTTGACCGCCCCTAGGGAAGACAAAAGTCTTTCTATGATTCAACTGAATCAAGAAAGCCTGTATTGCGTTTATGTATGTAGCGAGGAGGATCAGGAGGGCTACAGAGCTACATGGCAGTGGGTACAGAAATACAGTATGCAGGGAGAGCTGCTTTGGCAGAAACCGATCCATGAGATGCTTGGTATAGAGGAAAACGACCAAACCTTGGTGGACATACTTGCGGTAAACGGGAAATTGATCGTTGCAACGGACAAAGAGATATACTTTCTGAATGAAGATGGCAATGTTCAAATACAGATAGATAGTCCAGGAGAATCACCGGAACTTTGTCTCAGCAGTCAGGGGGACGTTTATATCGAGGATGCTGCCAATGTGTATCAACTGAATGTCGAAACGCAAACAGTTGGTGAACCGCTGTTCTCACTCTCAAATGGCGAGCAGCTATATACTGGAGCTGGCTCCTATGATTTTCTATTGATGAACGACGCACGACTCCGGGGGGTAAATCTGGAACAACACTGTATTACAGAGCTTACCAGTTGGATAGAGTGTGACCTTTATGCCAGTGTAGCTGGGGTGGTTTATCTGGATGAAAATCAATATGGAATTGCAGTCTACAAATCTCCTGCTGGGGCAACCCAGATGCTGTGTCTGTCATTTTTGCCGCAAGAAAACATCCAGGAGAAGCAGAGCATTTGGATGGCTGTTCCAGCGACGGATCCGGATTGTTGGTCAGATGCTTTAAGCACAAAAATCGTATATGCCATCAATGCATTTAACAGAACCGATCCTGATTATCGCCTCGAAATTGCAACCTACGACAGCGACGAGACATTGCAGCTGATGATGACCACGGAGATGCCTCCGGATATAATCGTATTTGGCTCGAATCTGACAGAAAATGCCCCCAGTGAGCAGTTATATGAGGCAAAGGGATATTTGGTGGATTTGAATGAATACCTCGAAAGTGATCCGGAATTACAGAAATCAGACTTTCTTCCCAACCTGTTGGAAGCCTTTTGTGCAACAAATGGTCAGCTTTATAATATAGTCACTGAGTTTCAGGTGGAAACCGAGTATATTGCGACGGAATACGCCGCCAATGTCACCGATTGGAGCATTGAAAATGTCTACGAAATTATGAAATCCATGCCTGATGGAAGTTGTTTTGTAGACTCCGGCTATACTGATTTAGCCCTGGAGTTTCTTCTTACAAATTGTGTAGACGAATTCGTTAATGTGGAAGAGCATTCCTGCGAATTTCAAAGCCAGGCGTTCTATGATCTTCTGTACCTTTGCCGGGACTACTGTGGTACGGGAAATCCTGTATTGTCCAATTCTGTACTGCTGGATAAAAGTATCAGCAGTTCTTTAAGTGAGGGGCTGTCCCTGAACAGTTCTGGCATATTTGTAGGGTATCCCGGTGTTCCGGGAAATGGTAGTGTAATCAGTTGTGCTGCTAGTTTTTCTATGGTGGTTACCAGTCAAGTGAAGGCTGGTGGATGGAAGTTTTTGCGGACGCTGCTGCTTAAGGATTTCCAAAACGAATGGACTGGAACAATGTTCCCCGTCAGAAAAGATTCCTTTAACTACTGTATTTCACTGGAGCAGAATCGAAATCCGGAAATTGATGCCAGAGAGTATGAGATTTTGGCAGAAATGGTAGAGGGGGCCTGCTACCGAAAGCGACTTGACTCTCCTGTTATAGCCATTGTCCAGGAGGAAGCCAGTGCGTTTTTTGTCGGTGACAAATCCGCCGAAGAAGTGGCAGCGATTATCCAAAATCGGGTTCAGATTTATCTCTCGGAACAGGCATAAGGTATTTGACTGAAATAAAATGACGCAAAAAGAGGGGACTGCATATGGGCAAAAACAAGTTGATTCGCATTGTTGTAACGCTGCCGCCTCTAATCGGATTTTTGTGGCAGTCAATACAGAACCCAATCAGGATCCTGCTCAGTATTACTTCGTTTTCTATGACTGATTATATGTAAATGCCCCCACCGAGGTTCGGTGGGGGCCGTTTTAGACGAAATTACAGTCTGTACTTGGGCTGAGCGTAATACTTGGTGTGGAGAATGTGGTGAGCCTTCTCGCCGCCCCAGGAGCCCAGATAGTTGGCATAGACCTCCTGGACAATGGGGTTCTCGTGGCTCTTCCGCAGGGTCTTGCCTGCGTCCTCGTCGTAGAGGGCCTTGGCACGGAGGGCACGGTAGTCCACAAAATTCTTCACGTTGGCGGGGACATAGGGCTGACCGCCGCCGTTGATGCAGCCGCCGGGGCAGCACATGACCTCGATGAAGTCATAGTCCTTCTCGCCCTTGCGGACAGCCTCCAGCAGCTCTCCGGCGTTCTTGGTGCCGGAGACAACGGCCACACGGACAGTCTTGCCGGGCAGCTCATAGGTGGCTTCCTTGACAGCCTCAAGACCACGAACCTCGTGGAATTCGAGAGGTGCGTTTTCGTTGCCCATGAGGATGGCGGAAACGGTACGGAGGGCAGCCTCCATAACGCCGCCGGAGGCACCGAAGATATCGCCTGCACCGGAGGCAATGCCGAAGATGGGGTCAAAGGTCTCATCCGGCAGGGAGACGAAGTCAAGACCTGCCCGCTTAATCATCTCACCCAGCTCACGGGTGGTGATGGAAACGTCGATGTCCTTGCAGCCAGCGGCGGCTTCCATGTCGGGCCGCTTGATCTCGTACTTCTTGGCAGTACAGGGCATGACGGAGACAACGAAGATATCCTTGGGGTCAAGGCCCATCTTCTCTGCGTAGTAGGTCTTCATCAGGCCGCCGAACATGCCCTGGGGAGACTTGCAGGAGGACAGGTTGGGGATGAAGTCGGGGTGATACTGCTCACAGTACCGAACCCAGCCGGGGGAGCAGGAGGTGATAAGGGGCAGCTTGCCTCCGTTCTTGATCCGGGAAAGCAGCTCGTTGCCCTCTTCGATGATGGTGAAGTCGGCGGCGGTGTCGATATCGAATACACCGTCGAAGCCCAGACGACGCATGGCGGCAACCATCTTGCCCTCCACGTTGGTGCCGATGGGCATACCGAAGCATTCACCCAGACCGGCACGGACGGAGGGAGCGGTGGCAATGACCACGTGCTTCTTCTCGTCGGCCAGAGCGTCCCACACCTTGCCGGTGTCGTCCCGCTC
The DNA here is from genome assembly GCA_964522835.1 of uncultured Oscillospiraceae bacterium. GTDB lineage: Bacteria > Bacillota > Clostridia > Oscillospirales > Oscillospiraceae > HGM13006. The sequence continues at coordinate 6,425 of CAZFXB010000018.1, read as the reverse complement.
GGTGAGGGCACCGGTGGGGCAGTTTACGATACACTGGCCGCAGGAGATACAGGCGGTCTCCACCAGGCCACGGCCGAAGGGAGAACCGATCTGGGTCTCAAAGCCACGGTCGTTGCAGCCGATGACACCGATGCCCTGCTCCTGGCAGGCAGCCACACAGCGGCGGCAGAGGACACACTTGGAGTTGTCCCGCACCAGGTGAATGGCAGAATCCTCGATTTCCGGCTTCATATTGGGGGTCTGGAACCGGACATGGTCAATGCCAAAATCCTTGGCCAGATCCTGAAGCTCACAGGTGCCGTTTCTGCGGCAGGTGAGACATTCCATCCGGTGGTTGGACAGGATCAGCTCCAGAGTCATTTTCCGGGCATCCCGTACCTTCTGGGTGTTGGTGAATACCTCCATGCCCTCGTTTACAGGGTAAACACAGGAGGCCACCAGGCCCTTGGCACCCTTTACCTCCACCATACAGATGCGGCAGGCACCAATTTCATTCAAATCTTTCAGATAGCACAGAGAGGGAATCTTCACACCGGCCAGATGGGCGGCCTGGATGATGGTGGAGCCGGCAGGGGCCTCCACTTCTATGCCATTGATCTTTAATTTCACAGTATCCATTCTTGCCGAGCCTCCTTAACCCTTGGAAATTGCACCAAATTTGCACTTTTCCATGCAGCTTCCGCACTTGATGCACTTGGATGTATCGATCTTAAAGGGAGAGCGAATTTGCCCGCTGATGGCATCTGCGGGGCAGACACGGGAGCAGGCGGAGCAGCCCTTACACTTCTCCGGGTCAATGCTGTAGGAAAGCAGTGCCTTGCAGGAGCCTGCGGGGCAGCGTTTTTCTACCACGTGGGCCACATACTCCTCCCGGAAGTTCTTCATGGTGGACAGCACCGGGTTGGGAGCCGTCTGGCCCAGACCGCAGAGGGCATTGCCCTTGATGTGGCTTGCCAACTCCTCTAGGGTGTCCAGATCCTCCAGAGTGCCCTTGCCCTCGGTGATCCGCTCCAGGATTTCGTACATCCGCTTGATGCCGATCCGGCAGGGGGAGCACTTGCCGCAGCTCTCGTCCACAGTGAACTGGAGGAAGAACTTGGCAATATCTACCATGCAGTCGTCCTCGTCCAGGACGATCATACCGCCGGAGCCCATCATGGCACCGATTCTGGTCAGGTTTTCGTAGTCGATGGGAACATCGATCTGGGAGGCGGGGATACAGGCACCGGAGGGGCCACCGGTCTGAACAGCCTTAAACTTCTTGCCGCCGGGAACGCCACCGCCGATCTCTTCAATGATCTTGCGGAGGGGGGTGCCCATGGGGATCTCTACCAGGCCGGTGTTGTTGATCTTGCCGCCCAGGGCAAAGACCTTGGTGCCCTTGGAGCCCTCGGTGCCCATGGCAGCGTAGGCCTCAGCACCGTGGTTGATGATCCAGCAGATGTTGGCGTAGGTCTCTACGTTGTTGAGGATGGTGGGCTTGCCGAAGAGGCCCTTGACTGCGGGATAGGGGGGACGGCAGCGGGGCTCGCCACGCTTGCCCTCAATGGAAACCATCAGAGCGGTCTCTTCGCCGCAGACGAAGGCACCGGAGCCCAGACGGATATCAATGTCAAAGGAGAAATCAGTGCCGAAGATATTTTCACCCAGGAAGCCGTACTCACGGGACTGCCGGAGGGCAATCTGGAGCCGCTCTACAGCAATGGGGTACTCGGCACGGACATAGATGTAACCCTGGGTGGCACCGATGGCGTAGCCAGCGATGGTCATAGCCTCCAGCACGGAGTGGGGGTCGCCCTCCAGCACGGAACGGTCCATAAATGCGCCGGGGTCGCCTTCGTCGGCGTTACAGCAGGCGTACTTGATGGGGCCGGGAGAGTTGGCAGCAAACTGCCATTTGAGGCCGGTGGAGAAGCCTGCACCGCCACGGCCCTTCAGGCCGGAGGCCTTGATCTCGTCGATGACCTGCTGCGGGGTCATTTCAGTGAGCACCTTAGCCAGAGCGGCGTAGCCGTCATAGGCGATGTATTCGTCAATGTCCTCCGGGTTGATGACGCCGCAGTTTCTCAGGGCAATTCGTACCTGATCCCGGTAGAAGGGGGTCTCGGTGAGGGAGGTAGCCTTGCCGCTTTCGTCGATCTCGCTGTAGAGAAGACGGGTTACGGTGCGGCCCTTCAGAATGTGCTCCTCCACAATTTCCTTTGCGTCCTCGGCGGATACGTGGCAGTAGTATGTACCCTCCGGGTAAATGACCACGTTGGGGCCCTTGGCACAAAGGCCCAGACAGCCGGTTTTAACAACCCGAACCTCTTTGTCGAGACCGTGCTTTTTCAGTTCATTTTCGAACTCGGTGATGATGCCGGAAGCACCGGCAGAGGCACAGCCGGTACCGGTACATACCAGGATGTGAGCTCTTACAAAATCCATAGTGTGTTCCTCCTTATTCTGCGGCACCGATGGTGTAGTCCGTCACCACCTGCTTGTTCACAATGTGCTGTGCAACAATGGTGGGAACCTTTTCGGCGGTCATTTTCACATAAGTGACCTTTTCCTGACCGGGAACATAGATCTCCACCACAGGCTCCAGACGACATACGCCGATACAGCCGGTCTGAGTGACCTGCACATTGGTCAGGCCACGCTTATTCACTTCTTCCACGAAGGCGTTGAGAACGGGACGTGCGCCCGCAGCAATGCCGCAGGTGGCCATACCCACCACCACACGGACGGTGTCGGTGTCGTCCTTGCGAAGGTTCATTTTCGCCTGCATACTTTCACGCAGAGCCTTCAGCTCTTCGAGAGATTTCATAGTGTCACGCTTCCCTTCATAATAAAGTGGATTCATTTTCGTTTAGGAATTCGGTGAGCCAGGATATGACCTCCGGCTCCGAAAGGGAAATATCCCCCATAATGGCCCGAATCTGGCCGGTGTCCAGGGTGTAGTCTTGTCCGTTTTTGCTGTGTGTAAACACAAAGTCAATGTCCGGACTGCCCTGAATCAGTGTGATGATGGAGGAAACAAGATCCCCCAGAGGCGGCATATCAATGTTACCTGGGTCAAACCAGGTGGTTACCCTGGTTCCCTTCCCCAGTGTACTTTCAATGGTGAGATCGCCGCCGGACATCTGTGCCTCCATTTTCATCAGGGGGAGACCCAGCCCCACCTTGCGGGTGGTGCGGGTGGTGGTAAAGGGATCTGTCACCCGGGCGAGAAATTCCGGGGTCATGCCGCAGCCGTTGTCCTCAATGGTGATGGTGAGTCGTTCCGGGGCTTCCTCCACCACAATAACAACCCTCGTGGCTCCGGCAGTGACAGAGTTCTTTGCCACATCCAAAATGTTGAGGCTCAGTTCTTTCATTTACTGATACTTGGCCAGAACATCGTCCACCTGGTCGGGGGTCATACGGCCATAAACATCATCATTGACCATCATAACGGGGGCCAGACCACAGGCACCTACGCAGCGGTTTGCGTCTACGGAGTATTTGCCGTCAGGGGAGATGGAGCCCACGGGGCAGCCCAGGCGGGCTACGATCTTGTCCAGCACCTGCTGAGAGCCCTTGACATAGCAGGCGGTGCCAAGACATACGGTGATCTTGTACTGTCCCTTGGGATTCAGATTGTAGAGGGAATAGAAGGTAGAGATACCGTAGACCTCTTCCAGAGGGATACCCAGGCCCTCAGCGATTATAACCTGAACCTCCTCAGGCAGATAGCCAAAAATCTCCTGGGCTTGCTGCATGACAGGCATGGTGCCGCCGGGCACGTCTTTGTACTTTTCAATAACGGCCTTCAGCTGTGCTTCCTGTTCAGGGGTACCTTTGTAGGGAACAACGGTTTTTGTGTTTGGCATAGTAAAGCTTCCTCCTTTTCGGGTGGTGGGCCGGAAATCCGGCAGAAGAATGGGCCAGGGGCCCTTCTGTCTCGATCCTATTATATCGTAAAAAATTTGCTTTGCAAATAGCGAAATTTCGCCGGAGTCGTGAGGAAATTTGTCTCAAAACGCCGACGAAAAAACAGAATGTGAGGTTTTTCACAAAGCCCCTTCGCAAAACAAGAAAAATGTCCCATACAATACAAAAAAGCATGGGCGAAATCAAAATTCACGGACAAATATGGGCAAAATAAACAAAAAGAGATAAAAAAACAGCTAAAACTTGTACACAAATGAAGCGATAATCCGATCTCCTATGAACCTTGCACAAAGGGTATTACGGATTCCCACACCAGTGTTCGCACTGGCTCGGAATGACATGGAGGGGGTTAAGAATCTGGTACAAATTACCAAATTCGCACCAGCCAGAGCTTCCCCTGGGGGAAGCTGGCAGCCGTTAGGCTGACCGATGAGGGTGCAGGAAGCAACCACGATTTTTTGCGGATTTCGGCAAATTCGTAGGAGGCCTGGCTCGCCCCTGGGGGAGAGCTGTCGGCGTCAGCTGACTGAGAGGGGGCAGAATGCAGCTTCGATTTTCTGTAGATTCCGGCGAACACGTACTGATTTTCCCACTGTACTTTTTCACTATGCACTTTTACTTCTTACCTACCTCGCCCCTCTCCGTCCGCCTTCAGCGGCCACCTCTCCCCGAAGGGGCGAGGCAGGTGCTGCCGTACCATGCTTCAACCCCGCCTGGCCTTCCACCGATCCACAAACCAGAAGGGCAAATTTATCAGGGTAACCACACTCAGGGCCAGAAGAAACAGTCCGGTAAGATACCCGTATTTCCCGGGAATCACAGTAAGAAATTCCAGAGGAGACCCTTTGGAGGGGCCACGAAGAAACATATAATTGGCGTGAAGAAAATGGTCAAAGAGCCCTACGGGCAGAGCCAGCAAGCAGAGAAAAACCATGGAAGGGACAATGGCATCCGGCCCCGGGGAAGCTTTCCCGGATACGACAGGAAACAGGCCGAAAAAAAGCAGCAGGCCGTGGTAGATAAAGCTGTGAAAGGTCTGAAAATGAAGCAGGGGGAACACATTCCAGTTTGGAAACAGCAGGGCAGAAAGGGCCCCGGGGAGCACCACGCTGTAGAGTATTTGCCCGGCTCGTCTTGATCCGGGGTGAAAGGCGTAATAAAGGCACACAAACATGGAAAGAGAGCACAGATGCAGAGGAAGATACCCTGGGGAAAATGCACCGATCAAGGCCAGAATAAAGTCTTTTCCCAGCTCCAGAAGCAGCATACATACCGAGAGCCAACGGAGCCAGCGTCTTTGCACGGAAAAGGTCTGCCGCCGCAGATACAGGATCAGCAGAAGACACAAAAACAGAACAATCCCCAGTGCGGCAAGGTGCCCCTGACCAAAGAGAGGAAAGCCAGCGCCGGGGGAAAGGGCCGATTCCGGCGTAAAGAAGTTGGCCCACAAGGCCCATCACCTCCATGAATAATCCAGAAAATGTAAGAATACCGTCAACAAATGCCGCCCGGAGGGCCGGACGGCATTGTAGGGATCTCGATTAAATGAAGTACTTGCGGATGCCCTCGGTGGCAGTGGACTTATCGGCAGAGATAGAAACCGTAAAGTCGATCTTGTTTGCCTTACCGAACTCATCACACCAAGTCAGGAATGCTTCGGCCTCAGCGGGATCGCTGGACTCGGAGATTTTGTACAGACTGTCGATGAAGATATGGGTAATATCGTAATCACCGGCATGGAGGCCGCTGACGAAGCCCTTGAGGTAGCTGTAGCCACCGATGGGGTAGTCGCTTGCTTCCACGAGACGGACACTGGATTTGATATCATAGACCAGCTTAGAGCCCTTTTCGATGCAGACCACGTGGCCGGCTTCGCTGTCAACAGCGGCGTTGATTAAATCAACCATCTGCTTGGTTTTGCCGGAGCCCATTAAGCCCATAATAATCTTAACCATGATGATTTCCCCTTTCGTTTTGTCGGTACGTTCCGACTGTGGTGATATAGTAACATTTTTGCAGGTATATTTCAACTGATTTTTGTGAAAAATACTGTTTTTTTGTTGGGAAAATAAAATTGGTGAATTGGTGACAAAATTGTGGCTTATCGGCCCAGATTTGTCATCATGTTTTTCTTATAGGCCTCAACGCCGGGCTGGTTGAAGGGATTGACCCCCAGCACATAGGCGGAGATGCCACAGGATAGCTGGAAGAAGTACATCATGTAGCCCAGAGTTCGGGCGTTCATGCCGCCGCACTTCAGTACAATGTTGGGCACTGCTCCGTCCACATGGGCCTTGACCACGCCCTGGTAGGCGTTCTCCTCCACATAGGATACGGTTTTTCCAGCCAGATAATTAAGGTCGTCGATGTTCTTCCAGTCGATCTCCACTGCAATGTCCTTTTCGTCGGGGGTAAAACGAACCACAGTTTCAAACAGATTCCGTTCGCCCTCCTGAACCATCTGGCCCATGGAGTGGAGATCCGTGGAGTATTGGGCGAAGGCGGGGAAG
>CAZFXB010000017.1:0-17766 GCA_964522835.1 uncultured Oscillospiraceae bacterium | reverse complement strand
GGCCGCACTTCCCTCTGTGAAGCACACCGGCATTACCGGCGAGATCACCTTCGGTGAAAACGGCGATGCAAACCGTACCACCGCCTTCATCAAGAAGTGCAACACCGAGTCCGCTACCTGGGAGCTGGTTCGTGAGCAGGGTGTCAACTAATTGACTATCTTTCCGGAGACCCTTCGGGGTCTCCGGCTTCCCGCAAAACTCCCTTGGGCTGCCTCGAAAGAAACAAAGTCTCTTGGTCTCTTTCGAGACAGCTCAAATCCACATTTACAGGAGGTTTTTCCCATGAGTGTTGTCCTTCCCTACCTGCTGTCAGGCATTTCTGTAGGCGGTCAGTATGCGCTGATCGCCATCGGTTATACCATGGTCTATGGTATCCTGCGGCTCATTAACTTCGCCCACGGCGATGTATTTATGGTGGCTGGCGTTATGATGGTCTATCTGTCTGCATCCATGCCCCTCTATGCAGCGATCCCGCTGATGCTGGTGCTTACCGTCATTGTGGGCTTCGCCATTGAACGGGTGGCCTATAAGCCCCTCCGTTCCGCCCCCAGAATGTCTGTTATGATCTCTGCCATCGGCGTAAGCTACCTGCTTCAGAACCTGGCAGCCTACATCACTGGCGGTCTTTCTCAGCAGTATCCCACCATTCCCTTTATCTCCAACACGGTCACCATCGGCCCCGCCACCACAAAGGTGGTCACCCTGGTCACCCCGGTGCTGGTGGTTATTCTAGTGGTGGCACTGGTGTTCCTCATCAACCACACCAAGGTTGGTATGGCCATGCGGGCCGTCTCCAAGGACTATGACACTGCCCAGCTCATGGGCATCAAGATCAATTCCGTCATCAGCAGCACCTTTATCATCGGCTCCTTCCTGGCGGCGGTTGGTTCTCTCCTCTACTTCTCCAACTACACCGGCGTTACCTACACCTCCGGCTCCATGCCGGGCCTGAAGGCCTTTGTAGCCGCAGTATTCGGCGGCATTGGTTCTATTCCCGGTGCAGTCATCGGTGCCTTTATCATCGGCATCTGCGAAAATCTGGTAAAAGGTCTGGAAACCATGCTGTCCATGGTGGGCATTTCCTCCAACCTGGGCCTGGCTACCTTCTCCGATGCGGTAACCTTCGCCATCCTTATTATTATTCTGGTTGTAAAGCCCACCGGCCTCTTCGGCGAGAAGGCCACTGAGAAAGTGTGAGGTGGAAAACGTGAAAAAGATCGAAAGCAAGAGCGGCAAGCTCATCACCGCCGCCATTATCCTGTGTGTATATCTTTTTGTGGGCATTGCAGAGCAGGTAGCCCCTGCTTCCTGGGCCATGCTGTTTATGGTGCTGAAAAAGGGCTCCATCTACGCTCTAATTGCAGTATCCATGAACCTGCTCACCGGCTTTACCGGACTGTTCTCCCTGGGCCAGGCTGGCTTTATGCTGCTGGGTGCCTATGCCTACGGTATCTTTACCATCCCTGCCGCAGACCGGGCCTCTGTCTATCAGTACTATGACGGCGGTCTCATTCAGTTCGACATCCCTGTGGTGGCTGCACTGCTGCTGGCGGGCCTTGTGGCTGCCGGATTCGCATTCCTCATTGGTCTGCCTGTTCTTCGCCTGAAGAGCGACTATCTGGCCATCGCCACCCTGGGCTTTGCAGAGATCATCCGTGCCCTCTTCCAGTGGGATCTGCTGGGCCCCATCACCAACGGCTCCAACCTGCTTCGGAAATTCCCCGTCTTTGAGTCCACCTTCGCCTATTTCATCGTGGTGGGTCTCTGTGTGGCTGCTGTGCTGCTGCTGATTAACTCCTCCTACGGTCGTGCTTTTAAGGCCATCCGGGAGGACGAGATTGCAGCTGAGGCCATGGGCATCAATCTGACCCGGCATAAGATGCTGGCCTTCTGCATTTCTTCCTTCTTCGCCGGCATCGGCGGTGCTCTCCTGGCCATGTATCAGACCTCTGTCCAGGCCGCAATCTTTAAATCTGCCATGACTTATGAGATTCTGCTTATTGTGGTCATCGGCGGCATCGGATCCATTTCCGGCTCCGTCATTGCATCCTTCCTGTACATCGCCTGCTCCGAGTGGTGGCTCCGCTTCCTGGATCAGGAGACCATTCTCCAGCCCCAGGGCCGTATGGTATTCATCATTGTCATGGCCATTGTATTTGCTGTACTCCTTGCCATGATGATCTACCGCCTGATTAAGCCCAAGAATGGCCGTGTCCGCTACGGTATCGGCGGCGGCATCTGCGTGGCTGTCCTTGGTTGGCTTGCCTATTTCGCCGTCACAGGACAGACCAAGGTTCCCCTGCTCCGCAGCGGCTTCCGTATGGTAGTATTCTCCGTCATTATTATGATTGTGGTGCTGTTCTTCAGCCAGGGTATCATGGGTACCCGGGAACTGCCGGAGCTCTTTAAAAAGAAAGCAAAAAAGACTGCTGAGGAGGTGGCGAAATGAGTAATATTCTTCATGTCGAAAACGTCACCATGCAGTTCGGCGGCGTTGTAGCTGTAAATAACCTTTCTCTCGATGTAAACGCCGGTGAAATTGTGGCCCTGATCGGCCCCAACGGTGCCGGTAAGACCACCGCATTTAACTGCATCACCGGTGTCTACGAGCCCACCAACGGCCAGGTGTCCTTTATGGGAAAAACTATGCTGGAGAACCACCCCCAGGGCAAGATGAAAAAGCAGTATTTCGGAGAAAACGCCGACCTCTACAAGCACGTTCTGGCCCCCACTCCGGACAAAATCACAAAGCTGGGCATTGCCCGTACCTTCCAGAATATCCGTCTGTTCTCCAATCTGACCGTATTCGACAATGTGCTGATTGCAAAGCACATGCGAGCCAAGCACAACGTATTCTCCTCCACCTTCCGGCTGTCCCACAAGGAAGAGCAGCGGATGCGTCAGGAGACTGAGGCCCTATTGGAGGAGCAGAATCTTCTTCACCTGAAGGACGAGATCGCCGGTTCCCTGCCCTACGGCATCCAGCGTCGGCTGGAGATTGCCCGTGCTCTGGCTACAGATCCCAAGCTTCTTCTGCTGGACGAACCTGCCGCAGGCATGAACCCCCAGGAGACCCAGGAGCTGACGGATTTTATCAAGGAGATTCGTGATAAATACAACCTTTCTATCTTTATGATCGAACATCACATGGATCTGGTTATGCAGATCTCTGATCGGATTTACGTGCTGGACTTCGGCAAGCTGATTGCCGAGGGCACGCCCACTGAGATTCAGAACAACCAGCGGGTCATTGACGCTTATTTGGGGGTGGACACCGATGCTTAAAATTGAAAATCTTGTGGTTAACTATGGCGGCATTGAGGCGGTCAAGGGTATTTCTCTGGATGTGCCCGACGGCTCCATCGTCACTCTGGTTGGCGCCAACGGTGCCGGTAAATCCACCACCCTTCGCTCCATCGTGGGTCTTGTGAAAGCAAAAAGCGGCTCCATCACCCTGGATGGTGAGGAGCTGCTGGGTCAGGACACCACAGAAATCGTGAAAAAGGGCATTACACTGGTGCCCGAGGGCCGGAAGGTGTTCCCGGATATGACCGTTCTCGAAAACCTGAAAATCGGCGCTTATCTTCGGAAGGACAGCCTGAAGGATGACATCGATCATGTCTATGACCTGTTCCCCCGGCTGAAGGAGCGCTCCTGGCAGGCCGCAGGTACCCTTTCCGGCGGCGAGCAGCAGATGCTGGCTGTAGGCCGTGCCCTTATGTCCAAGCCCAAAATCATTATGATGGATGAGCCTTCTCTGGGTCTTGCCCCCATCATTGTTCAGGGCATCTTTGATATCATCCGTGAGATCAACAAACAGGGTACCACCGTGCTCCTCATTGAGCAAAACGCCAACATGGCCCTGAAAACCGCCGACTTCGGCTATGTCATGGAGACAGGGCGGATTTCCCTCTCCGGCCCCGGCCAGGAGCTTTTGGCCAACGAGCGGGTCAAGGAGCTGTATCTGGGCAAATCCAAGCAGTAAAAATTTATCCCCCAGCAAGGCGGGGGGCAACAAAAAAATCATCCGTGCAACTGCTGCACGGATGATTTTTTGCTCGCCAAACTCGCTGTTGGCAAGTCCATATTGAGATTTATATTGTGCCAATATATGCAACTGTGTGCATTGGGACAATCAATGTACCATCATGGGAAAAGGCATCAAATAGGCAATTGATATCTGCAATATATTCCGCAAATCTTTCATCCCCAGTGCACAGCGAGTACGAAGAGGACAGTATTCGATTGATATACCCTTGGCGGTCATAGGTTTGGCTGTTATCTGCACGGAACACATCGCATTGATCATCAAAAAACGCACGACACTTTTCATCGTTCATTCCTTTAGAAAAGCCTTGAAAATCAGGACAATACTTGCGAAGATGGTCGGCAAGTGCCCTGTTGCATTCTGCGGATTCGTCACGGGTATTGTAGACGATAATCACTTTTCCATAAGGCTTTAATATGCGGCGACATTCTTTTTTGAATGCATCCACATCAAACCAATGAAATGCTTGTGCGGTTGTGATACAATCCACACTTTGATTTGGAATTGTGGTATTGCTGTCGGCCCCATCCACAGAGACAAAATCTTTATACAATGACAGCTTTTCCTCTGCCTTTTTTCGCATATCTGCATTGGGTTCAACGGCACACACTCGGTAACCATTGTGAAGAAGCTGTTCGCTGAATATGCCTGTTCCCGAACCTATGTCAGCAAAAACGCTTCTTTCGGGAATTTGTAATGTGTTTTTGATATAATCAAATAGTGCGACGGCATATCTGGGCCTTGCTTTTGCATAAATCTCGCCTTTGCCATCAAATTTTGTGGTATTGTTCATCGGGCTCTCTCTTTCCTATTATGCAGCAAAAATCTTTCTACCTCGTGCAAAGACCATGGTCAATGCCAATTGTTCTTACACGTTATCAAATAAAACTATATCACAAAAATGCAAATCATTCTACCTTCTGCACAAAAACCGCCCGAAGATTTTCGTCCGGGCGGTCCCAATATCCATCACAAATCAATTCATATTTCACATTGGCTTCTGATAATTCCCCTTCCATCATGCATCTGACATACCTTTTGTAGGGGCACGACTTGTCGTGCCCGCAGGTAGTGCTTGCTGTGTTGAAATAAGCCTTTACCCTGCATCAGCTATTCTCAGCCTTTCCCCCTCCACTTGCAGTTCCCGGCCGCTTAGCTCTGCGGCCACGGCTCCGTCGGCAATGGCAGTTACGATTTGTCGAATTTCCTTGGTTCTTACATCCCCTACTGCAAAAATCCCCGGAGCGGAGCTGCGGCAGTCCTCCCCTGCCACAATATAGCCATTCGAATCCGTCTCTACAATTCCCTCGTACAATGTCTTGTCCGGGCTCAGTCCTATGGCAACAAACACACCGGACAGAGGCAGAATTTCCACCGTTCCCTGTCGTTCCACCAGGATTTCTGTCACCTTGTTGTCTCCCCGGATCTCTTTTACCGCTGTCTCGAAGCGAACCTCAATATTTTCCCGGCTCAGAACCTGCTCCACCAGCACCTGCTGTGCCCGGAACGCCTCCTTTCGTACCAGGAGATATACCTTTTGGGCCAAATTGGACAGGTACAGGGCATCCTCCAGGGCGGTATTGCCTCCTCCCACCACAGCCACAGTCTGTCCCCGGTAAAAGGCTCCGTCGCAGACAGCGCACCAGCCCACACCTCGGCCAGAGAATTTCTCCTCTCCCGGGATTCCCAGTTTATTTCGCCGGACCCCCATGGCCAAAATCACCTTCCGGGCCTGGTAGCAGCTTTTGTCTGTACAGACCTCCGTAAAGCCCTCCTGGGGTCTCAGCTTTGTAATTTTTTCATAGCAGATATCCGGCCCCAGCTTCTCCACCTGTGAAGAGAATTCCATAGCCAGCTTCCATCCCTCCGCATCCGGAGAGCCGGGCATATTTTCGATCACCGGAGTTTCAGCCATCTGGCCTCCGAACATTTTCTCCTCAAAAATCATGGTCTTTCTTCCAGCCCGCAAACTATAAAGCGCCGCAGTCATGCCCCCAGGGCCGCCGCCAATTACAATAACATCATACATCATGGGAATTCCTCCTTATCTTTGATCCTATTATACCATTTCTTCAGGGAAATTTCCGTGACTTTGTTACAAAAATCCCGAGATTCTGAACAGAACCTCGGGATTTACATAATTCAACAATTTAGATGTAAAACAGCATTTCGGAGTAGTTGGGCAGAGGCCAATCCTCCTTGCCCACAATGATCTCACAGTGATCTGCCGCTTTTCTCACAGCATCCATGGCAGGAACAATGGTATCGGAGTAATATTTCGCCAGCGCATAGGAGCCGTCCAGTCGATCCACCCCATTCATGGCATCCTCCAGCTGGTCGCAGGCATCGCACATGGCATCAGTATCCCGGGACACATAGGTAAGCACCTGTTCCTCCGTCTTAATGCTGATTCTGTCGCTGACCGACTTCTTCTTTCCAGCGGTATCTGCCACCTTACCCATAAACTCGATGGCTGCGGGGATCAGCTGCCGCCGTGCAATGCCCAGCGTGGTGAGGGCCTCAATGTTGATGATCTTGGAGTAGTGCTCCAGCTCCACCTCGTAGCGGCTCTGCATTTCCACGGGAGATAGCACATTCATTTCGCTCATCAGCCGCAGGTTCTTCTCTGCCACCAGACAGGGCAGAGCCTCCACCGTATTCTTCATATTGCTCAGACCCCGGCGGGCAGCCTCCTGTTCCCATTCCTGGGTGTAGCCATCCCCGTTAAAGAGGATCCGCTGATGCTCTTTGATGGTTCTCTTCACCCATGCAGCAGCGGCGGCAGTAAAGTCCTCCTGCTGCTCCATTTCATCGGCAAAATCCCTTAGTACCTGGGCCACCGCCGTGTTGAGAATGGTATTCGAATCTGCCACGTTGGTGGAGGAGCCGGGCATACGGAACTCAAACTTATTTCCTGTAAATGCAAAGGGGGAGGTGCGGTTCCGGTCGGAGTTATCCTTGGGGAACACAGGCAGCACATCAACACCCAGATCAATGGTGCCCTCAGCGCCGGCCTCATAATTGTCACCGCTGACAATGGCATCCAGGATTCGGCTCAGCTCGTCTCCCACAAAGATGGAGATAATGGCAGGCGGTGCCTCGTTGCCCCCCAGACGGTGATCGTTGCCGGGAGAGGCCACCACAGCCCGCAAAAGATCCTGATACTCATCTACCGCCTTAATCACCGCAGTAAGGAAGGTCAGGAACTGGAGATTGTCCATAGGCGTATCGCCAGGATCCAGCAGATTCTCCCCGCCTGCGGACAGGGACCAGTTGTTGTGCTTACCGGAGCCATTGACCCCCTCAAAGGGTTTCTCATGGAGCAGGCACACCAGACCATGCCGCTCAGCAACCTTTTTCATAATCTCCATAGACAGCAGGTTATGATCTACCGCCCGGTTGGTGGTATCAAAAATGGGGGCCAGCTCATGCTGGGCAGGGGCCGCCTCGTTGTGCCGGGTCTTGGCAGGAACTCCCAGCTTCCACAGCTCCTCATCCAGCTCCTTCATAAACTCGGATACCCGGGTGCGGAGCGCACCAAAATAGTGCTCCTCCAGCTCCTGCCCCTTGGCAGCGGAATGGCCAAACAGGGTTCGGCCGGTCAGGATCAGATCCTCACGCCGGGCATAGTCCTCCTGGCGAATAAGGAAATACTCCTGCTCAGGCCCCACAGTGGCAGTCACCTGAGAAAAATTCTTACCGAACAGCTTCAGCACACGGCAGGCCTGCTGAGACACGGCTCGCATGGAACGAAGCAGAGGAGTCTTTTTGTCCAGGGCTTCGCTGGTATAGGAGCAGAAGGCAGTGGGGATACACAGCACCCCATCCTTCACAAAGGCGTAGCTGGTGGGATCCCAGGTGGTATAGCCCCGAGCTTCACAGGTGGCCCGGAGGCCGCCGGAGGGGAAGGAGGACGCATCCGGCTCACCCTTGATAAGCTCCTTGCCCTTAAACTCCATAATGGTGGTGCCATCCCCATTGGGGGACACAAAGCTGTCGTGCTTTTCAGAGGTAATACCGGTGAGGGGCTGGAACCAATGGGTGTAGTGGGTGGCGCCCTTTTCAATGGCCCAGTCCTTCATTACACTGGCCACCACATTAGCCACATCCAGATCCAGCGGCTTTCCATCATCCATGGTAGCCTTCAGGCTCTTGTAGGTGGCACTGGGGAGACGCTCTTTCATTACATGCTCATTGAAAACCATGGATCCGTAGATCTCCTTGGTGTTTGCTGCCATAAGCTCTACTCCTTACTATTGTAATCTTCGCCGGAAGAATAATTTAGAAACAACAGCATCATTATACTCCAATTCCCCCTTTCCTTCAATCGGCTTTTCGCTGAAATTGAAGCGTTTCCAGAATATTTTTCGTGGCAGTGTGTGAAAATCTTCTCCTGTTCACAAAACTTTCATAGGTCTGTGGTATGCTGAAGGGGATCTTGAACGAGAGGTGAAGCCCATGAAGTATTGTATACGCTCCATAATTCTATGTGTCGTTTTGTTTTGTATTCTGACCGGCTGCGGCAAGGATGCCGTCAGTTCCGTTTCTGAGCCTGCCAGCTCCGCCCCTCAGACCTTCGGTGTCTCCAGTCTGGAAACCACCCCGGTAGAGGAGGCCGAGACCACCGCTTTGCCCGCAGACAGCGTTCTGGAGCCTGTAACGGTTCCGGATTCCGCACTGCCGGAGCCCTCCCAGGTGGAGCCGCCCCTCCAGGTGGAGGATCACACCCAGGAGGCAGTCACCGCCGCCCTCATCGCCTGCACCGTAGACCATCTGGAATTCAGCCCCACAGATGACCAGTTTCTCTGGCGGGCCGTTGGATATCTGGCGGGCCAACTGGGTACAGACGGAGATTTGGTTACATCCGATGGCGATTTTGGCGCACTCACCCCGGATCATGCCGCCATTCTGGCCTATGCCGTAAATGGCAGCTTTTCAGGGGAGCTCCCCACCGTCACAGAGGAGGATCCTCTGATCTCGAAAGCCGAGGACGACAGCTATCTCATCAACATGCTGTCACAGGGCACACTGGAGCTCCAGATGACGGAAAACCGGTATACATCCCATGAGGACACCGTTACCGAGGAAGCGGAGCTCATCCAGGACGGGGTAAGCCTGGGCTCCTACACAGTGACGCTGCAAAAATATCAGGGCAGTGAAACCGGAAACACTTATTTTGCCTACAGCATTGCGGACCTGTCCCCTGTCGAAAATCAGTAAAACATAACGCAAAAAAGGAACATTCGGACGGATTCAAAGGCCGCAACCGAATATTCCTTTATTTTTTAATTTTTTTCACAATAAAATCAAGGTTTTTTATGTTTTTCTCATAATTATGAGCACTTTTTATAAAAAAGTGCAAAACCATACAAAATACATTCTGCCGGTTGACATAAAATTTTTCGTCTGGTACAATCAAATAGACTACAAAGAAGGGAAGTGCAGCTCCATGAACGATATTTTGACCGTCCAGGTGGACTACCGGAAGGCACAGATCCCTGTTGATGATATTGCATACGTTACGGTAGAAGGCAGAAAGACCAAAATCACCCGCAGCGACGGCAGCGCCCTGCGTACCAACCGGAGCCTCAAGGATGTCTACGCCCTTTTGCCCCAGGATGTGTTTTCCAATATCAATCGAGGGATCGTAATTTCAAAGCGCTATGTACAGGATGAAAAGAACGGTGTTCTCACCATGACCGACGGAACCCAATTCCGCCGCCGTGTTCGCTCCGACCGGGCCCCGAAGCCTCAGAATAAAAAAGCACCCCATCCCGACCAGAACCATGTCCCCTGCCCCACCGCCACCCTGGAATCCTGGCTCAATAATATGCCCATGCCCATGCTGGTGATGGAGCTGGTATACAAAACCGGCGGCATGGATTTCGTTGTGCGCTTCTGTAACCGGAAGATGGCTCGGCTGGAGGCTGTCAGCCCCCAGGAAATTTTAAACCAGAGTATTTCCGTCTTTCCCCAGATGGGCAGTCCAAAATGGATGGCTATTTTCGCAGATGTTGCCCTGCACGGCAGCACCCGAAGCATCGAGGACGCCATGGAGGGCTCCGGCCAATATATGCTTCTCCGGTGCTATCAACCCCAGCCCGGATACTGTGCCTGCATTCTTACAGATCTCACCCGTGAAAACAACCTGATTCGGGAGCTGTTTCGGCAGGAACCCGGCTGATTTAAAAAAAACAAACAGCCACCGTCCCATCAGATCTCCAAAACTCTCCACTTTTGTGGAGAGTTTTTCTATTTCCTATTGACAAGCTAGGAATTAAGTGTTACTATTTGATCACCTACTAAATAACTAGGTTTTATATTTCACTAAATTTCAGATAGGAGGCTGTCTATGTATATCTACGCAGACAACGCAGCCACAACAAAAATGAGCAAAACCGCCATAGCCGCCATGGTTTCCGCCATGGAAGAAGCCTATGGAAATCCCTCCAGCCTGCACAGTGTGGGCCAGACTGCCGCAGAACATCTGTATGCGGCCCGAAAAACCATTGCAGACATTCTAGGCTGCACCCCAAACGAAATCACCTTCACCTCCGGCGGCAGCGAGAGCGACAACCAGGCCATTTTGACCGCCGCCGCTCTGGGGGAAAAGCAGGGCAAAAAGCACATTGTGTCCACCGCCTTTGAGCACCACGCCGTGCTCCACACCCTGGAAGCCCTGAAGGGCCGGGGCTTTGAGATCACCCTGCTGGATATCCACGAAAATGGCATTGTCACACCCCAGCAGGTGGCCGATGCCATTCGCCCCGACACCTGTCTAGTCACCATCATGTACGCCAACAACGAGATCGGCACCATTCAGCCCATTTCCCAAATTGGAACCATCTGCCGGGGCAAGGGCGTTTTGTTCCACACGGATGCGGTTCAGGCCGTGGGCCATTTGCCCATCCATGTACAGGAGGACAACATCGACATGCTGTCTCTCTCCGCACACAAGTTCCACGGCCCCAAGGGCGTGGGTGTGCTGTACGCCCGCAAGGGCATCCGGCTTCAAAATGTGATCTACGGCGGTGCTCAGGAAAAGGGCAAACGGGCGGGCACAGAAAACCTCCCCGGAATCATGGCCACAGCAGCAGCCCTACAGGAGGCTGTGGCCCATCTGAAGGAAAATGCGGCCAGGATTTCCGCCCTGCGGGATCGCCTCATTACAGGGCTCCGACAGATTCCCCACGCCGCACTCAATGGTGCCCCCACGCCCCGGCTTCCGGGCAACGTAAATTTCTGCTTTGAGGGTATCGAGGGAGAATCCCTGCTGCTTCTGCTGGACGACAAGGGCATTGCTGCCTCCTCCGGCTCCGCCTGCACCTCTGGATCTCTGGATCCCAGCCACGTGCTTCTGGCCCTGGGTCGGCCCCACGAGGTGGCCCACGGCTCCCTGCGGCTGACCCTGGATGAAAGCAACACCCAGGAGGATGTGGACTATATTATTGAATCTGTAAAAGAAGTTGTCACCTATCTTCGGAGCATCTCGCCCCTGTGGGGAGACCTTATCTCCGGAAAGAAAGAATTTGTACTGAAATGAGGGACATAATATGGCACTGTACAGCGAAACCGTAATGGATCATTTCCGCAATCCCAGAAACTTAGGCCACATAGAGGATGCCGATGGCATCGGTGAAGTGGGCAACGCCAAATGCGGCGACATTATGCGGATCTTCTTGAAAATCAAAGACAATATCATTGAAGATGTAAAGTTTGAAACCTTTGGCTGCGGCTCTGCCATCGCCTCCAGCTCCATGGCCACGGAGATGATAAAAGGCAAACCCCTCAGCGAGGCGCTCCAGCTCAGCAACAAGGCCGTTGCCGAGGCGCTGGACGGTCTCCCCGCCCACAAGCTTCACTGCTCCGTCCTAGCAGAGGAGGCCATCCGGGATGCCATCCGGGACTACTGCGAAAAGAACGGCCTCCCCCTGGAGGATTCTTTAAAGAACCCGGTGCACAGCTGCTGCCACGAGTAAAGAACACCGCAGGATGTAAACCTTTTTGGCTTGCATCCTGCGGTGTTTTCTTAGCTTTGTTTTAACAGGTTTACCAGTGCTTCACCGGTCATCCCGTCGGTCACATTGAACCGTCCCATCATTCTCAGGGACTGGGGTGCCCAAATGGTCACCACGTTCATTCTGGGCTCGATGGTAAATGTAATGGCAACCTCATCCTGGATAAATTCGTCCAGCTCCTGGGTATAGTACCCAAAGGGATAAGCCAGCCCCAGCAGCTCTGTTTCCTTCACAGGCTCCCGTCTCTGACGAAACTGTGCAAAATCCAGCATAATCGCCTGCTCATATTCCTCTTTGGATTCCTCCGGCAGCTGGTACATACCATCCCGTCCGCTGAATCCGTAGCTCTCCAGCTGGTGCATATCGTATGTATGGCACTGAACATCAATGACCCCTTTTTGAATCCAAGGCTTCGCCTCTTCATAGCTGAACCGCTCCTGGTAAAAGGGTTCGCCGGAGTGAACATAGACCTCCTCGCCCTCATTGATGCCAATCACAAACACGGTGGCGCACATTCCCAGCTCCTCAAGGATGGGGCCAGCAATCTCCAGATTGCTGGTGTAGCCATCATCCATGGTGATAAGGATCGGATTCTCCGGAAGGGGCACCTTAAAATGCACATAGTTGTAAAGCTGCTTTAGTGTAATGGCCTGATATCCAGCCTGATGCAGAGCGGTCATCTGTTCCTCAAACCGCTCTGTGGACACCACCGTATCCGAAGCACTGGTCTCCGCAAAATGGTGGTACATAAGCACCGGAACCCGCCGTGACTCCATCTTCATGGCATAGGCCCCATAAAGCACACCCAGCGTTACCACCAGTAATACCGCCAGGCCGCCCCAGCGTTTCATTTTTCCCTTCATTTTCTACGCTCTCTCCTCATTACTCCGGCAATTCTCCCCCAGATTCCCGGGTCAGGTAATATTGAACATTCCGCATCTTATTCAGCAGTTTTTCTGCCTGTTCGGATAGCTCCGCTTCTGAGACCAGTCCCTCATGCTCCCGGAAATATCCGGTGGTTGTCTGAATGGGCAGCGCCTCCATCACTTCATTGGTAAGCTTCATATAGGAGGGGCCGGCCCAGCCACAGCGTTCAAAGAGCACATTCATCAGATAGCAGGGGCTGATGGTGGGGCCTTCTCCGGAAAACACATCTCCATAAAGCTGCCGGGCCGCATCGTTTCCCCAGATCAAATAGTCCGTGGTATAGTGATTATATACACTTCCCTCTGCCCCGGACTGGATGTCGATACCCAGGGCCTCATAGGTGGTACTGGAATCCCCCAGCCAGGGCTTATGATCCCCAAAGAACACCAGAATCACCGGCTCCTCTTCGTCCCGGAACGCCTCTGCCATCTCCAGAAGGCGATTTCCCGTATCCGCAACACCATTGAGATAGTTGTTGATAATCCCGTAGTCCCCGTCACTGACTGCCCCCTCTTTTACATAGGGCACATACTGATCCCACAGGGTCGTATCATAGGGGCCGTGGTTCTGATAGGTCACATTAAAGGAAAACACTTTCTCTCCATGGTCAATCTGCTCCTTGCAGAGCTCCGTCACCTCCGGTAAGAAATAGTAGTCCATGGTGACCCCATCACCAAATTTCCCATAATGATTTTCAAGGAAATAATAGTCCTCGAAGCCCAGATTTCGGTTCACATTAAGCCGGTTATAAAACTCCTGATACCCTCCGTGGGAGCCGGTAACACGGTAGCCCTGATCCTTAAAATATTGGGCATAGCTCCAGGTCTGCCTGCGGAAGCTCCCCAGCTCAGAAAACCCAGTGACTGCACACCGCTCCGTATTGATGGTACCGCCTGCAAATATATTGGTCATCAGCTTGCCGCTGTAGCTCTCGTCCTTCAGTTGGTGATATGCTTCGTAGGGGTCGCCCTCTGTAATCAGGTCGGTCTCCCCGGACAAATCTGCAAAGGCCTCCAGCATTACAAAAATCACATTGGCCTGCTGATGCTCCGGAATGTCGTCGGATGTGTACTCCTCCAGCATGGCTTCTGCCTCCTGGGCATCATAGCCCTCCGGAGCCCGGGGAACAGCCGTTTGGATGCTGTAAATAAAGGGGTAGATGCCCCCCCGGGAGATATACTTATTGTTATCAAACCAGGGATTCAGTTTTTCCCAAACCTGAAAGCTCTTGTACACCGTTTCTGAGGTATACACGTTCCGGTAAAGCCCACCGCAGAGCAGCACCGTGCCCAAGCCCAGCGCCAGTCTGGACACCGGATGAAACACTCTGGTTCTTCGAAACAGGAGATACAGCACACCGATCCCCATGAGTACCAGCCCCACAGCCAGAATCATCACCGGGGTCACAGAAATATACTGCCCACTCATCTGAAGTGCTTCCTTCAGCACAGTCAAATCCTCGGCATACACCGGATCATTCCGGCTCAGCAGCTTCCAGTACTCTGCCAAAGAATACACCAGGCACACAAGACCACCTGTGCCGAACCCAATCCAGGGCCGGTCTGTAAGGAACCAGACAAAATATATTATAAGCAAAAAGGGCAGCGTATTAAGCAGCACCAAGTTGGGCTGTTCCAGATAGTAGCGCAGGAGCTCTTTGCTGTACAGACCCGCGCTGAAATACAGACCCATTATGCCCAGGCACAGTCCCGCCAGGGTCAGCACCACAAATACAAGCACCCCCAGCAGCAGCTTTTTTCCTTTGTTTTTTCCCGCTGTGTCGAAAAGTGCCAGAAGGCGCCAACGGTTTTCCCGGTCTTTATTCTTCCGTTTCAAAGGATCTTCCTCCATAGGTTTTTAATCGTACTGATACTGGCTTGCATCAAAGGCCGTCCCACGCCAGGTGCTCTCCACCAGTACCCCATCGGAAACCGTCAGAATGTGCACATCATCCAGCGTGATCTCCTCCTCAAAGGGATTCATCACCTCATTGACCAGATCCACCACGCTCTGGCCATAGAGGCCATAGCAGGAGGCTCCGTTGTAATCCACACCTTCGCCAGGAAGGGTATTCTGCTGAATGTCTCCCAAGCCAGCCAGCAGCACCTTTAAGCCAAGATACCGGATGTTGGCTCCAGACAGATCTGTAATCACATTGTCCATGGCTGCGGCATAGACCGCCGGCAGCCGGGTAATTTTATTCGCACTGCACAGTTCCTGGATCATTGCTTTCAAAAAGCTCTGCTGGACATACTGCCGCTGGATATCCGCCATCAGGTAGCCATAGCGATACCGGCACACACTCAGTGCCTGCTTTCCATCCAGAAGCTGGGCTCCTGCCGGAATCTCGATAATCTCCCCATCGTACTCTACGGACATATCCATGGGCACCTCAAAATTGACACCGCCCATGGCATCCACCGCATCCTTGAATATCTCATAGTCAATCACCGCATAGCCATCAGGCCGAAAGCCCAAAAGGGTCTCGATCGTATCCATCATGGCCTCTGCTCCCGCTGCACCCCCGCCTGCAATGCCATAGACACCGTTAAGCTTGGGCACATACTCTCCATTGTCCACAATGGTATCCCGAGGCAGGCTGGTCAGGGACACATCTCCGCTGTTTTCGTTCAGCGTGGCGATCATAATGGTGTCCGTCCGGGTTCTCTCTTCATCTGTGGCACAAATGAGGATGTTATAGATGCCGTCCTTTCGGGTGTGATACCCGTCGTTCCACTGATTCGGTGCCTGAAACAGCAGGAAATAGACCCCGCCGACGATTGCCCCCAACACCAGAAGAAACATCATAAACTTCCGGAAGGGATGCCGCTTTTTCCGGCGTTTTTTTACCGGAACATAAGTCTCTTCATAGGAATAGTCGTTTCGGTTGGACACCCGCTGCCCTCTGGGCTGGGTACCCCGGCTCTGATTTCTGCTTTTGGGGCGACCATAGAGCTCGGTGTTGGCCTTACCTGCCGCCCGGGCCGCCATGGACGGGCCGCTGCTCTGGGGCGTGTGGTAAAAATCCCGGTCGTAGCTCCCCTCATCATAGTACCCATCCCCATAGTCTCCGGCCCCATCGTCGTAGTATTCTTCCTCGTAATACCCGTCGTCGTACTGAGGCTGGCGGCCATCGTAGGCAATATCCTGATTGTCTTCATTCAGGTTCCACCCATAAACCTGGGTAGCATCCATATCCTCCTGGCCGCTTCTGCGGCGGGGAGCTCTATCTCTGTTCGCCATAGGCGGCTCCTTTCTTTTCTTAGAATGTTACAATATCCTGCTCTGCCTTCTCTGCCGGGGTGATCTCCAGTGCAGTGAGGACAGGGCCCATTTCTTTATACAGCTTGTGATACCGGAGTGAAATTTTGGCTGTGACCCAGACCCAGCTCCGCTGCTGGAGCTCCTCCGCCTTATCATACTGGCACACAAAGCCCATAAACTCCACATCGTCCACACAGCAGGTCATAATAAATCGTCCAGGAACAAAGCAGCCCTTTTCCACCTTACGGGTATGGGCCACCTGGGCCTTAAACTTTACCGTCTTGCCGGAGTATTTTTTCATATCCTCCGTCACATCCCGATACCAGAGGCCGTAATCCTCGTCTTCGATCTCGATCACATCAGCCTCAATATCAAAGGGCAGGGGATCTTCGATCTCGTCGAACTCAGCATTGCCGTTTTCATCCTCGTAGGCTATGTCACAGCGGCGGTTGATGGCCCGGACAATCTTATGGAGCTCCATCCGGTCAACGGATTCGTCCGCCCGGTTAAAGACTACCATCTCGCAGCCCCCCACCTTGTCCACCACCAAAGAACGCATATTGGCATTGTACACAGGGAAGGTGGAGGCATCTGCAAACATGATCTCCTGATACACCTGCCAATTTTCCGGCAGCTTGGCATAGAAATCACTGACCTGCTTCATGCCGTTCAGCTCCACCATAACACGCTCTGCCCGGTATTTCTTCCGAAGGGCTTCCAGCTCCTTGTCCGTCAAAGCGTCCTGGTCATCGATGTACTCAATATATACGTTGGAGCCGGAAAACTGGGAGGGGTCATACTCCTCCTCGCCTTCCTCGCAAACCAGCAGCAGGGTCTTCTCCCCTGCATTGAACCGCTCATCCTCCAGCGTCCCCTGCATAAAACGGGTCTTACCGGAATCCAGGAATCCGGTAAATACATAAACAGGAATGGCCATAATTCTCCTCCTTATGCCCCCATCAGGGCAGCAATCTTATCCTCGTGAATCTTGGATCCAATGACACAAAGCCGACCGATCACACCGGCCCCGCCAAAGCGGATATCCGGCTCACCGGGCACATAGTCGAAGTGGATCCACTGTCCGTCCTGAGCAGCCACAATGCCCTTGGCCCGGAGAATGATACCGTACTCCTCCTGATTCTCCAGTGCCTTCAGGCAGCCTTCGATCTCCTCCACGGTGAACTTTTTGGCAGTTTCCACGCCCCAGGAGGTAAACACCTCGTCGGCATGGTGATGATGATGGTGGTGATCGTGGTCATGGCAGCCGCAGGTACAGTTTTCATCGTGTTCATGGTGATGATGCTCATGGGTATGCTCGTGTTCATGCTCGTGATGGTGCTCGTGATGATGCTCATGCTCATGGGTGTGCTCGTGTTCGTGATGATGCTCATGGTGATGATGGTCGTGGCAGGCGCACTCCGGATCATCGCACTCCTCCTGATGCTGGAGATTTTGAAGTGCCGCAGCCAGAGAATCCTTCTGCTCCATAGCCTCCATGATCTGCTGGC
>CAZFXB010000016.1:16032-17858 GCA_964522835.1 uncultured Oscillospiraceae bacterium | reverse complement strand
TTATTCTATCAGAAGCTCAAGCGTATTTTAATGAAGACAAAACCGAAGAAGAAGCTGCCAAAATCATTCAAAACCGTGTTTCCATCTTCCTCTCCGAGCAGCAATAAAGTCATCATCCCCTATTGGGCTGGCCAATTTGCCCCCAATTCCCCCTTTATTACACACATAGAACAAGTGCTTACCATAATTTATCATATCGATGTTTTTCTGAAAAAAATATCAACAAAAGCAAAGGGCGATGATAATATGAAAACGAGAGATACCACAGTAGCATGAAAAATGTGATTCCAATGCAGTTGTTAATGAAAAGACTAAGCCATCAAATGAATCTGGAGGGATAAGCTATGCCAGCAGGAAATGATTTTGATAATCAACAGCTTAAACAGCGTGCTCAATACCTGAATATGCGTGGTGCTCAAATGGCCCAGCAAAATGCCGGTCAAAAAAACGAACTGGGTGGACAGTCGAAAGCAACAGGCTCAAAAAAACAGCTGATCGGTACAATTATTGGAATCTCTGTAGCTTTCGCTGTTATTCTTCTCTTAGCGGTTTTTAGGATAATATGATGTACGCTTGCGTATAATGTATATAATACCGGGATTTTGGAATGGGTTCGTCATTCCGCATGATCTCTGCATACACATAGAACAAGTACGCACCACGCACCGAAAAAAAACACGAGGCCATCGACAGACGGTCTCGTGTTTACGTTTCTTTTGTCTCCTGATAGTCGCACCAGCGGCAGCTTCGTACCAAAGTTCCCGGCTGTTCCTGCACAACCCCCAGCTGGTCACTGGTGATTCCGGAAATATAAGGATCCATCTGGGCAATCCAGCTCTCATCGTTCACCGTCCACACCTCCACAGGCAATTCGGCCTCTTTCAGTGCCTGAATCCAATCCGCTGTGAGGATTCCATAGTTGCAGTCCAGAAAAACCGTTCCCCCGTACTGCCTCAGTGCCTGGGCCATGGCGATCTGGCTTTCCTCCATCCGCAGCACCAGATAACCCAGCCGAACCCCCGGCAGCTGCTGTCCCGCTGCCTCCAGCAGCTGATAGTCAAAGGAAATGAAGGTCACATCCTGCTCCATGCCGTAGCGTTGGATCAGCTCCACCAGTTCCGGCACTTTTTCTGCACCCATACCCGTTTTCAGCTCCACATAGGGCTTCATATGAAGCTGGGACACCAGCTGTAAAAACTCCTCGAAGGTAGGAATGATGGTTCCGGTATAGTTTTCCCCTTTCCAGCTTCCAAAGTCCAGCTTTTTCAGCTCCTCGTAGGTAAAATCCCCCATCTTGCCCGTTCCGTTGCTGGTTCGATCCACTGTGCTGTCGTGGAGCAGTACCGGCACACCGTCCTTCGTGAACTGAACATCTGTTTCCACATAGGTATAGCCCTGTTTCTTTGCCAGCTCAAAGGCCGCCAGAGTATTTTCCGGTGCCAGACTGCTGCCCCGGTGGCACACAGAATGAACTTCACCATTATAGCCCGCCAGAGGCATCCAGGCAGTCATCTCATGCTCCAGTGGCTCCCGGTAATCGCTGACATAGCTGTTTCCGCATTTTTCGCAGATATGGAGCGTCCGTCCCCGGGAAGTACAGGTGGGCGGGGTAACAATGGTTCTGTATTGGTGCTGGCAGACCTCCCGCTCCTGAACCGGCAAATCCTGCTCCAGGCCCCAGGCCCCAAACGAGCACAGTTTAACCAGAGCCAGAATAACTGCCAAACGGCGAATTCGTTTTTTCATATTTCCGGCTCCTTTCCATGTCTTTATCATTTATAATGTATCACATCTCATAAATTATACCGCAATCAACCGGGCTCTAA
>CAZFXB010000016.1:0-15932 GCA_964522835.1 uncultured Oscillospiraceae bacterium | reverse complement strand
ATCATTTATAATGTATCACATCTCATAAATTATACCGCAATCAACCGGGCTCTAATGAAAAACAGCAGCCCCTCTATGGGAGCAAACCATACTGCCGCAGCAGCTCCACACGTTTTTTCCCAACAGCGGTGCTCTCCGCCGCCCGTCTGGCGGGATTTTTCCCCTCACGAAGATAGGCCCCCATCCGGCTTCCCCAGGCCACAGGCAGCAGCCAGGGCCGGGCTTTTAAATAGGGATACCGATGCACCAGCTGTTCCCTTGGTGGAAACGCCGTCCGCAGGACGGCACTTTTTTTTCGTCCCTGAACCGCCTCCAGGGTCATCAGGCTGGAATGCTTTCGCTCCATGGTACTGGCACCAAAAACCCCTGCATCCATAATGTCCGCAAGAAGAGGCTCCGGGCCTGGGCATTTTGCCCGAACCTGCGCCGGAATGGGCACATTGGTAAGACCCAGATAGCTTTCTCCAATTTCCAGCACCCCACAGATCAGTACATCCGTCCCCATGTTCTGGAGCTGCTCCCAGACCTGCTGCCACCGGATGTTTCCCTTCTGGGCCACCATGACCATATCTGCGACCTGCCGAATGCCCACGCCCCCAGCCAGAAAATGCTTATAGAAATGGGCGGTGAGGTAGAGAAAGTGCTCCTGGGGCGGCAGGGTTCGAATCATGCTGCCATCCAGCGAAAACCAGTCCGGATCTGCAAGCTTTTTCTCCAAACACTGTTCCAGCCCGGCATGATCGGTCAAAGACCGATGCAGCTCCAAATGCAGCATGGCAGAAAAGAAACTGTGTACATCGCTTTCTTCTCCCTCCTGCCCCCGCTGATAGCCCATGGTCAACAGCAGTTTCTCCGCCTGATGGAAATAGGGCTCTGGCACCAGAATATCCTCGTCAGAGGAGCTTCGGTGCGCAGGATTGGGATAAATACTGCGGCAATAGGCACCCTTTACCAGCAAATAGGGAATGTGGGCCTCTTCCAGCTTTTCTGTGACCTGCACCAGAGCACTGGACGCCATGATCTGCCGGAGCACCTGCTTTTTTATATGGCTGCGCAGCCTGGCCCCGTCCTCCAGCTCCGGCAGTGCCTCCAGCACCAGAGGCCCCACCAGAGAAAGAATATTATGCTGCTCTGCTTTTTCCAGCAACCCCTCGATCTGCCCTTTTTGCAGCAAGGCGCTGGTTTCTTCTGTGGGCCTGCCTGTTTCCACGGCCTCTTTCAGCAGCATCAGCAGAAGCTTTTCCATCTCAGAACTCCTTTAACCGCTCTGCAATTTCTGTTTCGTCCAGTTTGCAGCAGTTTCCGTTTCGAATCTCATAGACACACTGGCACATGGCAAGCACCGTGGGCCGGTGGGTGGTAACAATCACCGTTTTATCCTTCTTCTGCTCCATAATATTCCGCAGAATCCGTCGCTCCGTGGCCACATCCAGAGCCGAGGTGGCCTCGTCCAGCAGCAAGATGGGTGCATCCCGAAGCAGGGCTCTTGCAATGCTCAGGCGCTGGCCCTGTCCCTGAGACAGATTCCCTCCATCCTCTCCAATGGAGCTGTAAAGCCCGGAGGGCATTTTCTTCACCACATCCTCCAGCTCGACCATGCGGAGCACTTGCCACAGTGCTTCATCCTCTGCCTGGGGATTTGCCAGCCGCAGGGTCTCTTCCACAGTACCGGAAAACAGGGCTTTTTGCTGAGGCACATAGGAAAACAGCTCCCGAAGCCCAGGCTGGAGCATCACTGTGATGTTCTCCCCCTGCAGCACCGCAGACCCGGCATCCGGTGTCACAAGGCACAGCATCAAGCGAAGCAGGGTGGTCTTTCCGCTGCCAGAGGGCCCCACCACCGCTGTGACGGAACCAGGCTGCGCCGTAAACTCCACCTGCCTGAGCACCGGCTGGTCATCTCGATATCCAAAGGAGACCTGGTGCAGCACAAGCTTGAGCCCGCCTGGGCACTGCGCCAGAGCATCCTGCTCCGGAATCCGTTTCACAGACTCCTTCGGCAGATTCAAAATGGTCATAAGCCGTTTGGCCGACACTGTAGCATTGATAACCCCAGGCCCCAATTTGATGAGGGATGTGGCCGCACTGGAAAGATAGCCTGCCAGCTGGATAAACAGCACCATGGTACCAAAATCAATTTTCCCCGTCCACAGCCGATAAACGCCCCATCCCAGGCACAGATAGCTGGCGGCCATTCCTGCCAGCCCCATCAGCATACTGGCTCCTACGGAGATCCCATTGTGCTGAAGGCTTACCTTCAGGTGCTGTTCCTGAAGATCATACAGCTTATCGCCAAAGCTGTCCACCAGTCCAAAGGCTTTCACCGACTGGATATTTTGGAGGGAATCGGTATAAAAGGAATTGAGCCGCCCCGATGCCTCCTGAACCTTTAATCCATAGGATTGGAGCTTCGGTGCCAGCATTCCCATCAGGGCCGTGGATACGGGAACCCCCAGCAGCGCAAACAGCGCCATGGGTGGGTCAAACCACAGGATCACCAGCAGTGCTCCAAAAAACTGCACCAGCGCTGTCACCAGACTTGGTATCCACCCCAGTACGCCGGAGGCCACCGTGGACACATCCCGATCCAGCCGCAAAAGAAGATCACCGGTGTGATACTGAGAAATGCTCTGCCAGCTGGTATTCATAAAGCGGCTGTAAATATCCCCCCGGATTTCCCGGTTCACATTCAGATTAACATGGGCGCTGACTCTGTTGCTGATCCCAGACACCAAAACTCTGCCCAGTCCCAGAAGCACATAGCCCCCTGCCACCATAGCCACATCCCGCCCCAGTGTTCCCGCACTTCCGGCCACCACCAGGTTAATGAGCCGCCGGGATATCAGTCCTGCCCCCAGGCCCAACGCCGTGGACAGGAGCCCCAGCAGAATGTACCCCAGGATCTGCCGCCGATACTGCCGTGCATAGCTGTAGATCCACCGGGTCTGCTCCATAATATCTTTGAGAGCACCCTGGCGAATTTTGCGAAATACTTTTTTTACATACGTCACGGCCCTCTCACCCCTTACGTTTATTGATCTCCATATCGGCTGTAGCTGCCGTAGCTTCCATACTTGCCATATCTGCCATACCCGCTCTGGCCCGTTTGTGTGGCGCCATTGATGACATATCCCAGCAGGTTTACCTTCTGCTTTTGCAGCTCCCCAATGCTGTCAGCCACCTGATACACAGGGGGCCCATCGTACCGAACCACATACAGCGCATAGTCTGCCCTTGCACAGAGCACCGCCGCATCTGCCAGCAGTCCTGCCGGCGGTGCATCCAGGATCACCACATCTGCCAAAGTCCGCAGCTGATCCAACGCCTGGGCCATCCGAATGGACTCCAGCTGCTCCATGGGGGAGGTGCGCTGCTGATCCCCCGCCAGCAAATAAAGGGGCAAATCGTCTATCTGAACCAGATAGTGGGCCAGATTGGAATCCCCGCTTTCAACCAGCTCCAGCAGGCCCAGCGTTTCTGCTTCTATTCCAAATCTGCTTTTTACATTCTGGTTTCTCAAATCCGCATCCACCAATATGACAGATTTCCCGCTTTTGGCCAGGGAAATAGCCAGGTTGATGGACACAGTGGTTTTTCCTTCGCCAGCGTAGGTGCTGGTAACCACCAGCAGCTTGCCCTGGGGACTCACCTTTTGCGCCTGGCGCATCAGCTGTACCCGGACGCTGCCCACGCTGGGCTCCAGGGCCTCACGCACATTCGGATTCAGCAGAGACACCAGATTTCCGCTGTTTCTTCTTCGCTTTTTCAGCTCGATTCGTGGAATGGTTCCCAGACAATTCAGCTTCACCTGTCCCTGAAGATCTTCCGCAGTCTCCACCGTCTTGCGGCCCATGGCCATAAGCAGCAGGAGCAGCACACTGGCACATACGCCCAGCACGGCCCCCCGGTAGACACTGTTGCGAACAGTCAGGGCATTCACAGGCTGGGACGTGACCCGAGCCTCTTCTATCACCTCGATGGCTGCATCTCCAACCACAAAGGAGGCTACCTCCGGGTAGTTTTTCTCCACCGCCTTCAACAGTGCCAGGGTCATCTCCCGGTCGCTGCCAACAGCTGTAAGCTTATAGAAGCTGGTTTCCCCCACAGCCGAAGCCGTAACGGTTCCGGACACACTGGTAACCCCCAGCTCCTCCTTGAGCCGTTCCTGCATGGCCTCTGAGGCGTAGAGATAGGGAAATGCAGATACAATCTGGGCACGGGCCTGTGTATCATAGTAGCTGGCAGTGGTTGTCACATCCGTTACACCGGACACGCCGCTGCTGGCCGCATAAGTGGCCACCGCCTGATACTGGGGCACATAGCTCCGGTAGGCCCGGTACCCCAGCAGCCCGGCAAATAGCCCCACCAGCAGCAGGCAGCTCCACCAGCACCGGCGCAGCTGTCTTCTCATCAGCCGCAGGATACGAAACAGATCGATCTTTGCCAGCTTATTCTGCTCATCCATTCCTGCGACCTCCTCTGTTTGTTTTCGCCTGCTTGTCCCTTACCTTATCGTAGCTTCCATAGCCCTGATTCTTCTTTCCATATCCGTAGCCATAACCATAGCCGTAGCCACTTGCGGATGTGGTGTGCATATCATTTAGTACAACACCCTGGAACCCGGATCTTCCCTGGCTCAGAATGTCTGCTGCATCGTTAATATCGCAGGCAGAAACCATATCCTGGCGTACCACCAGCACAGACAGATCCGAAAGATCCGAAAGCACACTGCCATCCGGGAAGATTCCTATGGGTGGGGTATCCAGCACAATGTATTTCACCGTCTTTTTCAGTACATTCAGCAGCGTTATCATTTTTCTGTTGCTCAGGATATCTGTGGCATCCTCGTAATGCTTCCGCTCCAAAATGGCCATCAGATTGGTCTTCTTCTGGTATCCCACCGCAGAGGCAATATCCGCAGCTGTCAGCTCCTGCTTTTGCAGCAGCTCTCCCAGACCCTTTTTCCGGCCATAGCCATTTCCCAGCATTTCACTCAGAGATGGATTTCGCAGATCTGCGTCGATCAGCAATACGCCCCGATGCTTCTCTGCCAGGGCCAGTGCCAGATTGGCCGCCACGGTGGATTTTCCCTCGTTGGCTGCCACACTGGTCACCAGAATAACCACTGCCTCATCCCCTGCCGGAGCAGCCGTTTCAATCTTGGAGCGGAGCCGATACAGGTTTTCCCGGAAATAGAAGCTGGTTCCCCCGCTGCTGAGGAGGGGTTCCCGCTTCTCATGGGGCAGTGCCACCAGCACCTGGGCATCCAGCTGCCGTCTGGCCCCTCGCCGGGTCTGCACCGTATCTGCCTTGATATGGAACAGCAGCAGCACTGCCACCATAATGAGACCCCCCGCCATGGCACCCAGGAATATATATTTCGTGGCACTGCGCTGCCCGTTGGGTGACAGCGGAATTCTTGCGTCACTGACCAACTGCAGCACAGCGGAGCTGTCCACCTTGGAAAAGTACTCTCCAAAGCTGTCTTTCGCCATAAGCATCATGCGGAAGGCAGCCTCTGCCGTATCCGCCGTGGCCGAGATCAAAAGGATATTTGTCTCACCCACCACCTGGGCAGACAGGGTTCCCACCTCATCCCCCAGCTCGTTTGTGAGCCGATTGGCCATAACCTCACTTTTAATAATCTCAGACATCATGGTTGCAGCCTCGTTTGCCGCAGACATATTGCTGAGTGTGGTGGCTGTGCCGGATTTGCTCATAACTGCATAAGTGGCACTGGAGGTATAGGTCTGGGGCTGTCTGAATTGCAGCACCAGATTGGCAGTACCGGCTCCGATCACCAATGCCAGTACCACCAGCCACAGGTTCTTGAGAATTCCCCGAAGCATGCAGCCTCTGTCCAGAACCTCATAATAGCGATTGCCTTCCATCTGCATCCTCCTTACGCCATGACCACAACGGTCAGGAGCACCTGGGTATCTGCCTTCTCTCCGTTGTAGCTATATACCACATCGTAGGTTCCAGGCTGCTCCGTGTCCACCTGAGACTGGATCTCCACCCGAGACCGGCTGGGATCCTTTTCTGCTGCCGGATCTGTCACCGCCTCCAGGTAGTCCTCCGGATCAAATTTTGCCCCCCGTTCAACATATACAATATAATCTGTCAGGGTTATCTCCGGTGTATTTCCTGTAATTTCTTCAATCAAAACCGGCAGCTCCAGAACACGGGTATCTCCCAGGCTATTGGTGACCTGAACCCGTATCCGGTAAATGCCTGCAATATCATTGCTGAGATTGGGGCTTGTGATACGAACCTTATTGGTGATCTCTCCGTCCATTGTATCCCAGGCAGTCAGACGATCCATCAGCGTGACAGTCCGGCCCAGCCCATAGCGAAGGGGCCGGGACAGCTGAAACTGGGGCCCGGCATAATCTGTATACCGGACAGTTCTGGTTGCAGTGGCTCCATTTCCAGCCCGGTCAAAAACGCCATAGGTCACCTTCACCGTGTTTTCGCCAGTAAACTGGGAAATATGCTCCAGCAGCACCTGATCGCTGATGTCTCCATCCCGGTTATCCCAGGCTGTAACATCCTTCATATATTCTTCCTCTGATGCACCCACGCTAAGCTCCAGCACCCCATCGGGCACACTGAGCTCCGGCGCTTTGCCGTCCAGCTTCCCGCTGGCCAGAATCAAGGTCAAATTTAACGTCACCACCAGCACCGTTGCCAGCACTGTCAGCATTTTTAATAGTTTCACAAATTCACTTCCGTTCCAGATTCTCAGGTAGTTCTATGGAGGAATCCAGAGATGTATTTCTCAGAATACTCCTGGGATTCTCGATCAGCAGCTTGGACGCATAGGCCCATGACAGCCGCTGACTCAGCTCCAGCATCAGGCTTTTTAGTTCCGGTCTTCTATACACGCTCCCATGGGCGTCACTGGCCGCCACCTGGGGGGCACCGGTCTCCAGCAGCTGCCAGGCACATTTCATGGCTGGTTCTCCCAGCTTCCCCTGGATGCTGCCCCGGTTGAGCTGCAAAATGTTTCCCTCCCGGGCCCATGTGTATGCCGTTTCCGGTTCCCATTGGACACAGTAATACCGCTCCGGATGGGCCACCACAGGTATCAGCCCCTTTTTGCGGATCAGCCCCAAAACACGGGCTATGTACACCGGGGACTCGTCAAAATAAAACTCCACCAGCAAATATCGGGATCCCGCCAAGGGCAGGAGTCTCCCTGCGCAAAGCCACTCCTCAAAGCGTTCTGTTGCAAATACTTCCATCCCCGGGTATATCTTCAGTTCGATCCCATGATTCCAGATCTCTTTCTGGAACGCAGTCACCCGGTTGAGCAATTCCATGGAGAAAAAATTGCTTCGTTCTGCGCCTGGCTTTCCGCAATGGGGCGTGGCCACCATGGCCCGCACCCCACTTTGGGCCGCAATTCTTGCCATCTCCAGGGCCGTGCCTGCTGAATCGGCACCATCGTCCACCCCAGGGAGAATATGGGCATGTATGTCAATCAAGGTTTCAGCTCCTTTTTCTCTTCCAGGCTTTGGCTCTTTCTGCCGCCCAAAGAATTTGAGGCCGCACAGGGCGGGTGGGATACCACAGTGCCCCAGCCAAACGAAAAAAGAGGCTGTCACAGCGAATGGTCCTGCCGCTGCGCCGGATCACCGCACAGGCCACCGCCTGGACTTGTTCCGGCCGAATCACCTCAATCTGGGCTTGCCCGTCACCATTCATTATATAGTATCCCTGCTTTTTTCTTCTCAGACGATGCAGCACCAGCCGCTCCCCCTGGGAAAAAAGCAATATCTGCCCCACTCTGGGCACTCCCTCCAGGGGACTTAGCAGCACCCAGTCCTTTCTGTGTCTCAAAAACGGCACCATACTGGTACCCGTAACCTGCAAAGAAACCTGTCTGCCTTCTAAAAAAGCCTTTTGAAGCTCCTGCTGTACCTCTGGGGCCGGCTTCGGTACACATTCCACTGGGCGCACCCCCGTAACTTTTGTTTAACCTTTAGATTATACCGTAATTTCTTACATTTTGTCAATTCTATGGTTGTAATTTTCTTCATGCGCTTTCTTTACCTAAATTTCTTCACTTTTTTCCAATCTTTTCATTTCCCCGATTGATTTTTACAAAGAAATAGTGTATGATATTCTGAGTATTGTGTTGCTGGAGGTTTTTCTATGGCAGACTCCCCAAAAAAGAATTCAAAGAAACGGCGCAGGCTCCCCCCGTGGGCAGCAGTGCTGATCGGCATCCTTGTGTTTATCCTGATGCTGATCCTGGCTGCAAGTATTACAGTCAATGCCGTTTTAAATAAAATATCCCGCCCCGATCTCAATCAATCCTATTACACCGAAGAGGAGCTTATGGAAATAGATCTTCAGGAGGCCATTGAGGAGCACGGCGGTGAGGAGGCTGTGGTATACCCGGAGCTGGATCCCTCAGAGATCACCTGGACTCAGATCGATGAGCAGATCGGTGAGACCCAGGAGCTGGTGAATATCCTGCTGATCGGTCAGGATGCCCGTGCCGGGGAAACCCGTGCCCGGTCTGACTCTATGATCCTTATGACCTTCAACAAAACCACAAAGAACATCACCATGACCTCCTTTATGCGAGATCTTTATGTACAGATCCCCGGATACGAGGACAACCGAATCAACGCCGCCTACGCCTTCGGTGGTATGGAGCTGTTGGACGCCACCCTGAAACAGAACTTCGGCGTAGAGGTGGATGCCAACATTGAGGTCAACTTTGACGGCTTCTCCTCCATCATTGACATTCTTGGAGGCGTGGATATCGAGCTCACCTCTGCCGAGGCCGAGGTAATGGGGCTGCCCGCCGGATTCCAGCATCTGAACGGCGCAAACGCCCTCAGCTACAGCCGCATCCGCTACATTGACTCCGATTTTAGCCGGACCGCCCGGCAGCGGAATGTGATCAGCGCCCTTTTCAACTCATTAAAGCACGCAGAGCTTTCTCAGCTGTTGGAACTGGTAGACACCATCTTCCCCCTGATTACCACCGACATGACAAACAGGGAAATCATCTCCTACGCCACTGAGCTGTTCCCCATGCTCTCCACCAGTTCCCTGACCAGCAGCCGGGTGCCTGCGGACGATACCTATAGTCTCAACACCATTCGTGGCATGTCTGTCATCGTGGCAGATATGTATCAAAACCGCACAATCCTAAAGCAAACTATCGAACCGGAAGGATAATGAAAGCCATGAACACCACTCACCATTCTACCCTGGGCACCGCACAGCTCTCCAGAGCCATTGTGCTGGTGCTGCTTGACCTGCTGGGCGTTATCGTCACCTCTATGATCGCCCTGCTGGTACGCTTGGAGTTCAGCGTCTATGCCGCTGTCAACTCCGGATATCTGAACTCCGTCTGCACCGCTCTGCCCCTGCAGCTGATTCTGACCGGACTGCTTCTTTCTATGCTGGGCTGCTACAAGAGCCTGTGGCAGTACGCCGGTGCCCAGGAGTTTATTCGGGTCATCATCGCCTGTTTTGCATCCGCAGGGGTCACATACCTGTTTATGTGGCTCTTCCGCTTCCCCATTCCCCGGAGCTATCCTTTGCTCAGCGGTTTGTTCCTCACCCTGTGGTCCTCCTGTGCCCGGCTTTCTTATCGGTTCCTTCGCCGCCGGAAGCACCGCTCCACCGAAGTAAAGAAGCGCACCATGCTCATTGGCGGCGGCGATGCAGGCACTGTGATTCTCCGTGAATTTCAGCAGAGCATCCACTCCAAAAACCAGGTCGTCTGCATCATCGATGACGATGCAAACAAGCATGGCTGCATCATTCGTACCGTACCTGTGGTAGGAGGACGGAGCAAAATCCCGGAAATGGCCGAAAAATACGGCGTTGAGGAAATTGTCCTGGCAGTTCCCTCTGCCTCCGCTGCCCAGCGTCGGGAGATTATCACTATCTGCCAGCAGACCGGCTGTAACGTAAAGACAATTCCTGCCCTCTATCAGCTGGTCAGCGGCGAAGCAACCCTGCCCAAGCTTCGGGATATTCAGGTAGAAGACCTGCTGGGCCGTGACAGCATCCGTGTAGACCAGAACGGGATCACCGAGTTCCTCACCGGAAAGACGGTACTGGTCACCGGCGGCGGCGGCAGCATCGGCAGCGAGCTGTGCCGTCAGATCGCTTCTGCAAATCCTGCCTGCCTGATCGTTTTTGATATTTACGAAAACAACGCTTATGACCTGCAGCAGGAGCTGCTCCGTACTTATCCCGGCCTGAATCTGAAGGTGCTCATTGGCTCCGTCCGGGATTCTGATCGGCTCCAGCAGCTCTTTGAGACCTATCACCCCCACCTTGTCTACCATGCAGCTGCCCACAAGCATGTTCCCCTGATGGAGCACAGTCCTGCTGAGGCAGTAAAGAACAATGTATTTGGTACCCTGAATGTGGCCCGAATGGCCGACCGCTACGGTGTTGAAAAGATGGTGCTCATCTCCACCGATAAGGCTGTTAACCCCACCAATATTATGGGTGCCACCAAGCGTATCTGCGAAATGGTGACTCAGATGGTGGGCCGGAATTCCAAAACCGACTATGTTTCCGTCCGGTTCGGCAATGTACTGGGCTCCAACGGCAGCGTTATCCCCCTCTTCCAGAAGCAGATTGCTCAGGGCGGCCCTGTTACCGTCACCGACAAGCGAATCATTCGTTATTTTATGACCATTCCCGAGGCTGTATCCCTGGTGCTCCAGGCCGGTGTCTACGCCGTCAACGGTGAGATTTTCGTGCTGGACATGGGTGAGCCTGTGAAGATTGATGACCTGGCCCGGAATATGATCCGGCTCAGCGGTTATGAGCCCGACGTGGACATTCCCATTGTCTATACCGGTCTTCGTCCCGGCGAGAAGCTTTACGAGGAGCTGCTGCTGAAAAACGAAGGCATGAGAAAAACTGAAAACGACCTGATCTTTATCATTAAGGACGAGCCCTTTGATGATAACACTCTGCTTCAGCAGCTGGATGTACTCCGAGCCGCCGCTGAAGACAATCAGGCCCAAGAGGTTCGCAATCTGATCCATCAGATCGTTCCGGAATTCCACGAACCCACCCCTGCTGTTTAATCTTCTAAAGTGTCCCGCTGTTCTGCGGGACACTTTTTGAATTTATCGCTTCATTTTATTGAAGCAGCGCTCCAAGATTCCCCTTTCTTTGCAACCTTTTCGTAAAAAAACTATTGTTTTTCTAAGAAATATATGATATCATCCAATTAGCAGGAAATCCTGCATCATCACGGCGTTTCTGGTGAAATCACAGCCGTGAAATTTTTACGATCGAAGGAGATCATACACATGAAAAAATTTCTCGCACTGCTCCTCGCTCTGTGCATGGTGCTGTCTCTGGTAGCCTGTGGCTCCTCTGAGACCTCCACCCCCGCTGCCGAGGGCTCCGCTGCTGAAGGCTCTGCCGCAGCTGCTACCACCACCGAAGGCGAAGTTGCCGTCTTCTGGTACACCTTCAACGACACCTATCTGTCCTCTGTTCGTAAGGCTATGAACACTGCTCTGGAGACTGCCGGTGTCAACTACACCGACTATGACGCCAACAACAGCCAGACCGATCAGACCAACCAGATCGACACCGCCATTGCTAAGGGTGCTTCCCTGCTGGTTGTCAACCTGGTTGACTCCGGCTCCGCTGATGCTGCTACCAACATCATCAACAAGGCTAAGGAAAAGGACATCCCTGTTGTGTTCTTCAACCGTGCTGTCAGCTCCGACGATGATGGCGGCGAGGCAGTTATCTCCGCTTATGACAAGTCCGTATTTGTCGGCACCGACTTCGAGATGGCCGGCAAGATGCAGGGCGACATGATCGGTCAGTACGTACTGGACAACTTCGACGCTCTGGACCTCAACGGCGATGGCAACATCTCCTATGTTATGTTCAAGGGCGACGAGGCTAACCTGGAGGCTATTGCCCGTACTCAGTTTGGCCAGGAGAATGCTGACGCAGTTCTGACCGCTGCCGGCAAGCCCGCTCTCACCTACTACGACTCCGCTATCGAGGAAGGCAAGCGTTATCTGGTTGACCAGAACGGTGCTTGGTCCTCCCAGGCTGCTACCGACTACATGCAGACCATCCTGTCTCAGTACTCTGAGGCCAATGGCAACATGGTAGAGCTGGTTATCGCCAACAACGACGAGATGGCTCTGGGCGCAATCTCCGCACTCCAGAACGCTGGCTACAACAAGGAAGGCGCTACCGTTATCCCCGTATTCGGCGTTGACGCTACCGACTCCGCTAAGGAAGCCATCGCTGCCGGCTCCATGACCGGTACCATCAAGCAGGACGCTGAGGGCATGGCCAACGCTATCGCTACCATCGTCACCAATATGCAGGCTGGCAAGGACAAGTTCGACTCCCTGGATGCTAACAACCTGGTTGGCTCCTGGCGTATCAACATCCCCTACGCTGCCTACACCGGCGAATAAGTCCGGCTCAATTTTGCAACTGACGGGGCTGTCTCATTGAGACAGCCCCCTTGCAAATCAGCATACAGGAGGGATCCTTTTGGAAAACAATATCAATGCCTCCGGTGGCGTTCAGAACGATCAGGTTCTGCTGCGAATGGAAGGTATCTCAAAATCATTCCCCGGCGTAAAAGCTCTGGACAATGTATCACTCACTGTCCGTGCCGGCAGTGTTCATGCCCTGATGGGTGAAAATGGTGCCGGTAAATCCACCCTTATGAAATGTCTTTTCGGCGTTTACAACAAAGATGAGGGTCATATTTATCTAGAAGGCCAGGAAATCAACTTTAAAAACTCCAAGGAAGCGCTGGAAAGCGGTGTTGCTATGGTACATCAGGAGTTGAACCAGGCCCTGAAGCGCAATGTCATGGACAACCTCTGGCTGGGCCGATACCCAATGAGCGGGCCCTTTGTCAACGAAAAAAAGATGTACGAGGATACTATGGAGATCCTCGACACCCTGAAACTTAAAAACGTAAACCCCAAGGCCATAATGAGCACTATGCCTGTCTCTCAGCGGCAGATGGTGGAAATTGCAAAGGCCGTTTCCTATAACTCAAAGGTCATCGTATTTGACGAGCCCACCTCCTCTCTCACCGAGACCGAGGTTGAGCACCTGTTTGAGATCATCAACATGCTCCGTGATCGGGGCTGCGGTATCATCTATATCTCCCACAAGATGGATGAGATCCTGCGTATTTCTGACGATATTACGGTTATGCGTGACGGAACCTGGGTGGCCACTGAGCCTGCCCACAACATGACCATGGACAAAATCATCAAACTGATGGTCGGTCGTGAGCTCACAAACCGTTTCCCCCCTAAGGATAATGTGGTAAGTGAAAATGTTTCCCTCTCTGTAGAGGGCCTTACCGGACTGTACTCCAACCTGAAGGATGTATCCTTCCAGGCCCACGCCGGTGAAATTCTCGGCATAGCTGGTCTGGACGGCTCCGGCAGAACCGAAACCCTGGAGACCATCTTCGGTGTAGCCACCAAGAAAAGCGGCACCATGCACCTCCACGGCAAGGAAATCCGGAACAAAACCCCAAAGGAGTCTGTTTCCAACGGCTTCGCCCTGCTCACTGAGGAGCGCCGGGCCACTGGCATTTTCAGCATCCTGACCATTCAGGAGAATACCACCATCTCCAGCCTGAAAAAGCATCTAAAGGGCATCTTCCTGAGCCGTAAAAAGATGGAGGAGAGCACCGACTGGTCCATTCAGGCCATGCGGATCAAAACTCCCAACCAGTCCACCCAGATCCGCTCTCTGTCCGGCGGCAACCAGCAGAAGGTTATCCTGGGCCGCTGGCTGCTGACCGATCCGGAAATTCTGCTGCTGGACGAGCCCACCCGAGGCATCGATGTAGGTGCCAAGTACGAGATCTATCAGCTCATCATCGAACTGGCAAAGCAGGGCAAGACCGTTCTTATGGTCTCCTCCGAGATGCCGGAGCTGCTGGGTGTCTGCGACCGGATTATTGTTATGTCCGGCGGCCGTGTGGCCGGTGAGGTGGATGCAAAGACCACCACCCAGGAAGAAATAATGACCCTTGCGGCGAAATACGCATAAGAGGAGGACACTACCGTGGCTGATAATACTGTCGTTAAAAAAAGCAAAATTGGGACCAAGATAGACAACTTTAAGAGCTTCAGCAAGAAGGATAAGCAGCGCTATATCACGGATCTGCTGTTCAACAACGCCATGTACATCATCATTGTTCTGGCTATTATCTTTATCGCAATCAAGGTTCCCACCTTCGTATCCCTTCCCTCCATTGTAAACATTATCTCCCTGACCGCTTCCAAGCTGCCCATCGCCCTGGGCGTGGCAGGCTGTATCGTTCTGGCGGGCACCGATATTTCCGCTGGCCGTGCTGTTGGTCTGGCAGCCTGTATCTCCGGCTCCCTGCTCACCACTGCCAACAAGATTTTCCCCGGCCTGGGCGTTCAGCCCCTGTGGATGGTCATCATTATCATCCTGGCTGTGGGTGCTCTCATCGGCTTTGTCAACGGCTTCTGCATGGCAAAGTTCAAGCTTCATCCCTATATCGTTACCCTGTCCACCCAGCTCATTCTCTACGGTACCATTCTGCTGTACCTGAAGATGGGCGAGAACAACGGTCAGACCCTCTCCTCCCTGTCTGAGGGCTACCGGAACCTGGTGGCTGGCACCCTGTTCACCATCGGCGGTGTTTCCGTTCCCAGATATGTGCTCTACGCTGTGGTGCTCACCGCAGTCATGTGGGTCATCTGGAACAAAACCACACTGGGCAAGAACATGTTTGCTGTAGGCTCCAACGAGGAAGCTGCCAACGTGTCCGGTGTCAACGTGTCTAAGACCATCATCCTGGTCTTCGTCATTGCAGGTATGATGTACGCCCTCACCGGTTTCTTCGAGGGTGCCCGTGTTGCTTCCATCAACGGCAACACTGGCTTTAACTACGAGGCCGACGCCATCGCAGCCTGCGTCATCGGCGGTGTCTCCTTTGTAGGCGGCATTGGTAAGATCTCCGGCATTGTAGTAGGCGTACTGCTGCTCCAGCTGATTTTCACCGGCCTGAACTTCCTGTCTGTTGACCAGAATATTCTCTACATCATCAAGGGTCTTGTCATTCTGGTGGCCTGCGCCATTGATATGCGGAAGTACCTGGTGAAGAAGTAATTCATGGATCAGGAACGCACTCCGAGGGAATTTCCCGAAGATCAAAAGCTCCGTGGCCTCTATAAGCACGTAAAGATCTCCGTGAAAACCCTGGATAAGATCATCGTCTGCGGCCTTCTGGCCATTGTCCTGGTGCTGTGGATCGGCATCTCCAAAAGCGGCTACACCGTCACCTTTGATCCCAATGGCGGCACAGATGTGGCCTCCCAGGGTCTGAAATACGGCGACACCGTGGCTGAACCGGAGCCTCCCACCCGGGAAGGCTATCAGTTCGAGGGCTGGTATACGGACGAAGGCCTGACCATTCGATGGGACTTTGAGACCCCCATTGAAAACAGCATGGAGCTTTATGCCCTCTGGATTCCAAACGAATAATGTTCGTGGCTGCTGCAAACATGGTTTTGCAGCAGCCGTTTTTTAAGGCAAGGTTTCCGGTGCGCAGCACCAGAGCCTTCTCCTTGAGGAGAAGGTGGCCGCCGTAGGCGGTCGGATGAGGTGGGTACTGTGTTGCAACACAGGAAAGCCTGGAAGAAATGTGATAGTCGGGGACACCTCATCAGTCAGCTAACGCTGACAGCTTCCCCTCAAGGGGAAGCCTCTGGCTGGTACAAATTTGGTATTGCTGTAGGGCGGCTTGCCCTCAAGCCGCCGGTAGGCAGTCTCAAAAAGCAAAATCTGTCCTGTTATG
This sequence comes from uncultured Oscillospiraceae bacterium, assembly GCA_964522835.1. Classification (GTDB taxonomy): domain Bacteria; phylum Bacillota; class Clostridia; order Oscillospirales; family Oscillospiraceae; genus HGM13006. Next base: position 88 of record CAZFXB010000016.1, on the reverse strand, counting down.
CACTGGTGCGGCAGCACCATGCCTCCCTTGTTGAAGGGAGGTGGGCCGCCCATAGGCGGCTCGGAGGGATTGTGCGGTAGCGTGTTTC
>CAZFXB010000015.1:0-18578 GCA_964522835.1 uncultured Oscillospiraceae bacterium | reverse complement strand
AGACCCCGGAGCCGGACGCCCTGGAGCCCGATCAGACGGAGCCCGTTGCTGCGGCCCCCAAGAAGAAGCACACCCTGGGCATTCTGGCGGGTGTGATTATCGCCCTGCTGGTGGTAATTGTGGTGGCCCTGGGCGTGGCCCTCAAATATGTCAACGATGGAAACAAGCTGCCCAGCCTTTCCGATGTGGTGGAAAAGGTTCAGGAGAAAAAGATTGATGCGGATGCCACAGCCGCCTATGTCCGGGATGCCGACGGCATGGACATTGCCCAGATTGACAACGAGCTGCTGAATTTCTACTACTGGGGCGAGTATTACTACTTCGTCAACACCTACGGCTTCCAGTTTGATTCCTCCCTGCCCCTGGAGGATCAGGTCTACGAGGAAGTGACCGACTCCGAAACCGGAGAAACCACCGTTACCACCTGGCAGGATTACTTTATGGAGTCTGCCAGATACTCCATAAACCAGATTGAGGCCATGAAAGAGGCAGGCGAAGCCGAGGGCTTTGAGATGTCTGACGAGTACATGACAGAATACAACAATGTCATTGACACCATGACCACCAATGCCGCCTCTGCCGGATTTGTGGATGAAGAGGGCAACGGCGATGCCCTTGCCTACATTCAGGACTCCTACGGCGACTGCGCCACCATGGAGACCTTTAAGGCTTATCTGTATGATTCCTACTACGCCTCCGCTTACTCTGACCATATTTACTACGGTCTTACGTACACCACCGAGGATATGGAGAAATATTTTGACGAAAACGCCGACTATTTTGCCTCCTACGGCGTGGAAAAGTCTGATGTGCCCAATGTCAATGTGCGGCATATCCTCATTGAGCCCCAGGCCGACGAAGAGGGCAATATTTCCGACGAAGCCTGGGAAAAGGCCCAGGAGGAAGCAGAAAACCTGCTGGAGGAGTGGAAAAACGGAGATGCCGCCGAAGACAGCTTCGCCCTTCTGGCCACAGACAACTCCGCAGACTCCGGCTCCAGCAGCAATGGCGGTCTCTACGAAAATGTATATCCCGGAGAAATGGTCTCTGCCTTTAACGACTGGTGCTTTGACCCGGAGCGGAAGGAAGGGGACACCGATATCGTTAAGACCGACTACGGCTATCATATTATGTACTTTGTGGGCCACACCGAGGAGTATTACTATCTGACCGTGGCAGAAAGCGACATGCGGTACTATGACGGCAACGCCAAGCTGGAGGAGATCGTGGATACTTACAGCGTCACCTACACCAGCGATGCAGACATTACCTATCCCTCCGCAGTAAAATCCATTATGGAACAGTCCGCAGCAGAGTCTGACGAAGCAGCAGGCTGATACAAGACATCGATGCTGCCTCACCAAAGGGTGGGGCAGCATTTTGTACGCCCACATTTGATATCCGTAGGAGCCTGTTATGATTAAAACTTTATGTTTTCGCCGCCGACACAATGTTGATGGTGACATGGTGGGGGTTAAGGACTGCGTACAAACCACCAAATTTGCACCCGCCAGAGGCCCCCTTGTCAAAGGGGGCTGGCTCGGCTTGCCGAGACTGGGAGATTCTCTTCCGTAGTGTGGTTTTGCCGAACGCCTTCGTTATACGCAACCCACTACCGCACAATCCCTCCGGACAAGATCAAAGATTTTGCCCACCTCCCTTTCACAAGGGAGGCTCTGGGTGCTGCCGCACCAGTGCAAAACAGAACCGTTTTTTCCATTGTGAAACTGCCTGCCAACGGCGGCTTGAGGGCAAGCCGCCCTACAGTTCTCAGGGGGCCTTGGATTCGCTGTAGGGCCGGTTGCCCCAATATCAGACCACTTATCTAGTCTATGTATTGTCTGAAGATTTGGACGAAGCCACCTTCCTTCTGAACCAGCTATAGGGCTTCTTCCGAACTTTGGGCGTGGGGGCGGGAATCTGACTTCTCAGGGCAAACAGAGAGATCACATTGGGCACTGCCATAAGGCCGGACAAAATTCCCCCCAGGCTCCACAGTGTATTCAGCTCCAGAAATACCCCCAAAAATGCAGCCGCCAGGTAGCAAAGCCGATAAATGGTGACCGTACCGGCCCCCAGAAGGTATTCCCAGCACACGGCACCATAGTGGCTCCAGCCCACCACCGTGGCAAAGGCAAAAATACTCAGACTGACCGTGAGAATCAGGTTGCCTCCCGGCCGGGACGAAAAGGCCAGCCCACACATTTGTCCCGGCCCTACGCCCTGGAATGCCTCCGGCTGTGCAGCAATGGCGGAGATCAGGGTAACACCTGTCAACGCACAGATCACCACCGTGTCCCAAAACACCCCCGTCATCCCCACAAGCCCCTCTATTTCCGGGCTGCGACAGGGCCCGGCGGCAGTGGCCATGGGGCCGGTTCCCATGCCGGATTCATTGGTAAACAGCCCCCGGGCCGTTCCGTATTTCAGAGCAGACATAAGGGTAGAGCCCACAAAGCCGCCGGCAGCCGCCTTGGGCGAAACCGCAGCGGACAGGATCAGCCCCAGACTGGAAATAACCTGGCTCCGGTTCATCCACAGCACCCCCAGACATCCCAGAATATACAGCCCGCCCATGGCAGGCACCAGCTTTTCGCAGACGGAGCCGATCCGGCCTGTGCCGCCTAGGATAATAACGCCTGCACTCAGCGTCAGCACAAACGCCGTCACCCCTTTGGAAATACCGCTGCTGTAAAGGCAGGTGCCCACCGCATTGCTCTGGATCATGGCTCCGGTAAAGAGGGCCACGGCTACCCCAAGCAGAGAGAAAAGTGCCCCCAGCCTGGGCCTGTCCAGCCCCTGCTGCATCACATACATGGGCCCACCGGCGCATCTCCCCTCCGGCAAAACCTGTTTATATTTCAGGGCCAAAACTGTCTCGGCATACCGGGTGGCCATCCCCAGAATTCCTGTGATCCAGCACCAAAATACAGCCCCCGGCCCCCCAAGGGCCACAGCCGAGGCCACCCCAATGATATTTCCCGTACCAATGGCCGCCGCCAGCGAGGTTGACAGGGCCCCGAAGGGGGACACCTGGGCGGAGCCCTTGCCCTGGCTCAGACTGAGCCGAATCCCCCGGAGGGTAAATCTTTGAGGGAACCGGAGGCGAAGGGTGAAATAAATATGACAGCCCATCAGAATCACCAGCAGCGGCCCACCCCAAAGCAGCCCCTCCAGTCGAAAAACTAACTCCATATAGCCCACCTTCTTGACATTTTTCTTACCCCTGTATAAAATGGAGGGGCAAGAACATTCTATGCCCCCCTGGATGGGACTATGAGAATGAAGAAATGAGGTTTTTCTGTGAGTAAAAAAACAACGGATATCGTATGCTACCTCTCTCCGCTGGGATTTATTCTGGCATTTTTGCTTGGGGATCGGACTTTTTCCCGGTTTCACATGAACCAGTCTCTGGTGCTCATTCTGACCACCATTATTCTGGAGATTTTGGGCAAAGTCTCCGAATGGCTCCCCCTTCTGGGGCTGCTGGTTCAGATCATTCTGGTCTTTTTGAATTTTGTTGTGTTTCTGATTTGGCTCAGTGCCATCTGGAGTGCCATTCAGGGTCGTGAAAAACCCATGGCCATTCTGGGCGGCATCCATTTGATGTAATATGGCACGGCACTCTTCCAACACCCGCAGCAAAATCGTCGCTGCTGCCTGGGAGCTGTTTTATGAATATGGCTACGACGATACCACTGTAGACGACATTGTGGAGCGCTCCGGCACCTCGAAGGGCTCCTTTTATCACTACTTTGCCGGAAAGGACGCCCTGCTTAGCTCCCTTTCCACTCTTTTCGACGAAAAATATGAGGCATTGCTGCCCCAAATGGATCCCAACATGCCCTATTTCGACCAACTGATCTACCTGAACCATGAACTGTTTTTTATGATTGAGAACTCTGTGTCTCTGGATCTGCTGGCTCGCCTTTTGTCCACCCAGCTCATTACCTCCAGCGAAAAGCATCTCATGGATCAAAGCCGATTTTATTTCCGGCTTCTGCGGAAAATCTGCGCCGACGGGCAAAAGGCCGGTCAGCTGCGTCAGGATATCACCGTCAACGAGATGGTGCGGATTTATGCCCTCCAGGAGCGTGCTCTGATGTACGACTGGTGCATCTGCGGGGGAAACTACTCCCTGTCTCAGTTTTCTTCCAGCATGCTGCCCAAGCTGCTCGGATATCTAAAAACATAAAATAATTTTTCGTATTAAATTCAGTCTGAACTTTAGTCTAGTAAAAACCGCCGTATTTTCAATGTTTTTTGAATGTACGGTGGTTTTATTATTTGTATTTGTCCAAACTTGATTCTGTGTTGCAGTCTATTTTCTCCCGTTGTATAATAACTCCACTATCTTCGAGAGGGGAATACCCAAATGTTCAACACAAGAGTTCTTACCATGCTGATTACCATTGTGGTATATCTGGTGGCTATGGTGGCCATCGGCGCATGGGCATCCAAAAAGAATAAATCCACCGATGATTTTTATCTCGGCGGCCGAAAGCTGGGGCCTTTCGTCACAGCCATGAGTGCCGAAGCCTCGGACATGAGCTCCTGGCTGCTGATGGGCCTGCCCGGTGTGGCTCTGATTGCCGGTCTGCCGGAGGCCACCTGGACCGCCATCGGTCTGGCTGTGGGTACATACCTCAACTGGCTGCTGGTGGCAAAGCGGCTCCGCCACTACACCCACCATATCGGCGCCATCACCGTGCCGGAGTTTTTCTCCAAGCGGTACAAGGACGACAAGCACATTCTCTCCCTGATTGCCGCTGTGGTTATCATCGTGTTCTTTATTCCCTATACCGCCTCCGGCTTTAACGCCTGCGGCACCCTGTTTTCCACCCTGTTCGGCATTGACTACTTCACCGCCATGATTTTCTCCGCCATTGTCATTGTGGCCTACTGCGCCATGGGCGGCTTCCTGGCAGCCTCCACCACCGATCTGATTCAGTCTATCGTGATGACCATCGCCCTTATCATTGTCGTGGGCTTCGGCATCTCCACCGCCGGAGGCTGGGATTCGGTTATCGCCAACGCCCAGTCCCTGCCGGGATATCTCAGCCTGACCCAGGGCTACGACGCCGCCACTGGCGGTGCCGCTTCCTACAGCGGCCTGACCATTTTCTCCACCCTGGCCTGGGGCCTGGGCTACTTTGGTATGCCCCATATTCTGCTCCGGTTCATGGCCATTGAAAATCCCCAGAAGCTGAAGCTGTCCCGTCGGGTGGCCTCTGTCTGGGTGGTCATTGCCATGGCCGTGGCCATTTTCATCGGCATTGTGGGCAATGCCATGATCGCCGGCGGTGCTCTGGAGGCTCTGGATTCCTCCAACAGCCAGAGAATCATTCTGAAAATCGCAGAGCTCATTTCCCAGCACGGCGTTCTGGCCGCCGTCGTGGCTGGCCTGATTCTGTCCGGCATTCTGGCCTCCACCATGTCCACTGCGGATTCCCAGCTTATCACTGCCGCCTCCTCTGTGACCCAGGATCTGCTGCGGGACACCCTGGGCGTGAAGGTATCGGATAAGATGTCCATGGTGATTGCCCGGCTGGCCGTCATCGTCATCTCCATCATCGCCATAATCTGGGCCAAGGACGAGGGCTCTGTGTTCTACATTGTGTCCTTCGCCTGGGCCGGCTTCGGCGGCGCCTTTGGCCCGGTGGTGCTGCTGGCCCTGTTCTGGAAGAAGAGCAACAAGTGGGGTGCCCTTTCCGGCATGATCGCCGGCGGTGCCATGGTGTTCATTTGGAAGTATGCCATTGCACCTATGGGCGGCCTGTGGGCCATTTACGAGCTGCTGCCCGCCTTTATCATCGGCCTGGTGGTGAATGTGGTGGTCTCTCTTGCCACCGGAGCCCCCGACCAGGAGGTTATGGCGCAGTTCGATGAAGTGGCTGCCATGAAGGAGTAACGAAAAAACAAGGGAGCCGCTGCAAGTCGCAGCGGCTCCTTCGTTTTAGATTTCTTATTTCACCAGCCGGTTGGTTTTCCACTTCCCGGACAGGAAGAACACACCGCCAATGAGGAAGGGCATATACCCAGCGAAGGCATTGCCCAGCCAGAAGCCCATAATCCCCATGTCGAACCACAGTCCCAGCAGCATAGCCAGGCCAATGCGGCAGATCACACCGTCCAACATACCCACGATCAGATTCAGCTTGGCATTGCCGGAGCCGTTAATCAGGGCAAAGAAGGGCGAACGGAGAGCAAAGCCCACGTAGAGCAGAATTGCAACAGGGATATAGGTCATAGCCATCTCCAGCACCTCCGGCTCCTTGTTGAAGAAGCCGAAAATGGTGGTGGGGAAGAAGGCCGTAAGGCAGGACAGCAGCGCCGCAAAGGAAAGGCCGATAACCAGAGAGATCCCCACAATTTTGGGTACCCGATGGTACTTCTGCGCCCCCAGATTCTGGCCCACCATAGAGGAGCCTGCGGTGGACAGGGCGTTGCACACCACACTGGTGACAGAGCCCAGCTTGTTGCCAATACCGGTAACTGCGGAGGCCACCACACCATAGGCGTTGATATAGGAGTTTACAAACAGCATGGAAACATGAATGGCTGCGGACTGGAGGCACATGGGCAGCCCAAGCTTGATGAGCTTGGGGGTCACCACCGGATCCAGCTTAAAGCTGCCTGGCTTAAAGTCAAACCCAAAGGCCTCCCGATTCCGGTACAGATGGATCAGTGCCCAGATGAAGCTGACCCCCTGACCAATGACCGTTGCCAATGCAGCCCCCATGGGGCCCATGTGGAAACCAGCCACAAAGATCAAGTCCAGCACCAGGTTTACCACCGAGGCCACCGCCACAAAAAGGAAGGGCCGCTTACTGTCGCCCATACCCCGGAGAATGGCACTGACCAGATTGTAGCCATAGATAAAAATGGTGCCGCCAATACAGACTACGCTATATTCCCAGGCGTACTGATAGCAATCCTGGGGGGTATTGAGCACCTGGAGCAGCGGATCCAGGAACGCAAAGCAGAGGACACTCAGCACAATGGCACAGCCAACGCACAGGGTAAACATGGTGCCAATGGTGCCCTTGATCCGCTCCCGGTTTCCAGCCCCGATATACTGGGACAAAATAACCTGGCCTGCGTTGCTGATGCCCATGGCCAGGAACATAAGACAGTGCTGAATATCACCGCCAATGGACACTGCCGACAGCCCTGCGCTGCCTACAAACTTACCAATTACGATCATATCCACCATATTGTACACAGTCTGAAGCAGGTTGGAGCAGAGGATCGGGAAGGCAAAAATCAGCAGCAGCCGTGTAACGCTGCCCTCGGTCAGGTCGGTAATCAGCGACTTTTCCTTTGTATGAGACATGGATATCCTCCTTTAAATTTTATTTCGAATCATAAATATAATGATACACCGATTCCCATAAAAACGCAATAAAAAATTCATCGAAAAAATGAATTTCCCCCAGAAAACTCTTGCAAAAATAATTTGATATCGTTATAATGTTAAAGATTATGTAGAAAAAAGGAGGAGCAAAAAAATATGAACAATGATGCAATCTATGATGCCAGAACCCTGGGCGTGCCCAAAATGCTGGTTCTCGGTCTTCAGCACATGTTTGCCATGTTCGGCGCCACCGTTCTGGTGCCCGCAATCACCGGCCTTTCCATCTCCGCAACCCTTCTGTTCGCAGGTCTCGGAACACTCCTGTTCCACCTGATTACCGGCAGGAAGGTTCCTGCATTCCTGGGCAGTTCCTTTGCATTCCTGGGTGCCTATGGTCTTGTTACCGCCTCCGGTGCAGAGGTTCCCCTGACCTACTCCAGCTTTGGTGTGGCCTGTGCAGGTCTCCTGTATCTGGTGCTGGCCCTTCTGTTCAAGGTTTTTGGCTCCCAGAAGGTCATGCGCTACTTCCCCCCCATTGTCACCGGCCCCGTTATCATCGCCATTGGCCTGACACTCTCTCAGAGTGCCATTGACAACTGCGGAAACAACTGGTTTGTTGCCGCCATGGCCATTATCGTGGTTATTATCTTCAACATCTGGGGCAAGGGTATGCTGAAGATCATCCCCATTCTGCTGGGTGTCATCGCCAGCTACCTGTTCTCTATGATTATTGATGCCCCCACCCGGGACACTCTGGTGCAGCATGTGTCTGAGGCCGCCTGGGTTGGCCTGCCCTTCAAGTGGGAGGACACTGCCTTCTCCATCTTTGGTGCAGACTTAGACACCGGAATGCTGCTGTCCTCTGTAATCACCATTATGCCCATCGCCCTGGCCACCATGGTAGAGCACATTGGCGACATCTGCGCCATCTCCTCCACCGTAGGCAAGGACTATGTGTCTGATCCCGGCCTGCACCGTACCCTGACCGGCGACGGTCTGGCTACCGCCATTGCAGCCCTCTTCGGCGCACCTGCCAACACCACCTATGGCGAAAACACCGGCGTTCTGGCTCTGTCCAAGGTCTATGACCCCAGAGTAATCCGGCTGGCTGCCATCTTCGCTGTGATCCTGTCCTTCTGCCCCAAGTTTGCAGCAGTGGTTGCTGCCATGCCCGCTGCCACCATTGGCGGCGTAAGCCTGGTGCTCTACGGCATGATCTCCGCAGTCGGTGTCCGAAATGTGGTTGAAAATCAGGTGGACTTCACCGCCAGCCGCAATGTCATCATTGCAGCCCTCATCCTGGTGCTGGCCATCGGCATCAAGTATTCCGCTGCCGGTGCCATCAATCTGAACTTTGGTGCCATCACCATCTCCTTGTCCGGTCTGGCTGTGGCTGCCATCGTGGGCATTGTGCTCAACGCCGTTCTCCCCGGCAAGGACTATGAGTTCCAGAAGGAAGACGAGGGCTCCAGCGCCGTCAACTTCAAGGTGTAAGCCTGTCCTCATAAAAAGAGAACAAGACCTGCTTTCCTGTCGTTTGGAAAGCAGGTCTTTTTTATGTCCTCAGTGGTTGCATTTTCCGAAAAAGGTGCTATAATTCTGTTGGTTAGATTTGCCTAACCGCTTATATGATCAGAGGAGGTTTTTAACATGAAACAATACGGTTTATTTGCAGCAGGGGTTCTGTTTGGCACCGCCGGGCTGAAGCTGCTGACCAGCAAGGACGCACGAAAGGCCTACACCCACGCCACGGCGGCGGTACTCCGGGCCAAGGAGGATGTGATGACAACCGTCACCACCCTGCGGGAGGGGGCTGGGGATATCTACGCAGACGCAGTGGATATTAACGCTGCCCGTGCCCAAGCAGAAGCAGCAAATGTGATCGAGGACTGTTCCCAGGAATCCCCCGAGGACGCAGAACAGGCAGAATAAATGGAGGGCCCCATTCTTGGGCTCTCCTTTGAAAGGATTTTCATAAAATGAAATGTACAATTCTGCATGAATCTCAGGGGCGGCTCCGGGTACATCTTCACTGTGGCCGATCTGGCTGGGGTCATGTCCCTGAACGTGGACAAAGCCTGGGTACTGCGTGACGATCAGGAGGTGCTGCAGCCCCTGTCGCAGATCCAGATTGGGGATCATATCGTCGTGCGAACAGGAAGCATGATCCCGCTGGACGGCAGGGTGTGCGCCGGAGAGGCCATGGTGAACCAGGCCTCCATGACTGGCGAATCCCTGCCGGTGGTGAAGGGCCCAGGCAGTTATGTATACGCAGGAACCGTGGCCGAGGAGGGCCAATGCGTCATCTGCGTGGACAAAACCACAGGCAGCGGCCGCTACGACCGCATCGTGCAAATGATCGAGGAATCGGAAAAGCTGAAATCCTCTGCCGAGGACAACGCCTCCAGGCTGGCAGACCACCTGGTTCCTTACACCCTGGGCGGCACGGTGCTGACCTATCTGCTGACCCGAAATGTGACCAAAATGCTATCTGTCCTGATGGTGGACTTTTCCTGTGCCTTAAAGCTTTCCATGCCCATTGCCGTGCTTTCTGCCATGCGGGAGGCCAGCGGCCACCACATTTCCGTGAAGGGCAGCCGATTCCTGGAGGCGGTAGCCCAGGCTGACACCATCGTATTTGACAAAACCGGAACCCTGACCTATGCAGCCCCCCAGGTTGCGAAGATTATCCCCTTCGGCGGCCATGACGAAGGGGAAATGCTCCGACTGGCAGCCTGCCCGGAGGAGCACTATCCCCATTCTATAGCCAACGCAGTGGTGGCAGAAGCCAGCGCTCGGGGGCTGACCCACGACGAGTACCACTCCCAGGTGCAGTACGTGGTGGCCCATGGCATATCCAGCACGGTGGATGGAGAAAAAGTCCTCATTGGCAGCGCCCATTTCGTCTTCGAGGACGAGGGCTGTAGGGTTCCGCCGGAGGAACAGGCCAAGTTTGACGCACTGCCCGATGCCTACTCCCATCTGTTTCTCTGCATTGGCGGAGTCTTGGCCGCTGTAATCTGCATCCATGACCCCCTTCGGCAGGAGGCTGCCCAAGTCATAGCCGGGCTGCACCAACTGGGCATTCAAACTGCGGTTATGATGACCGGAGACAGCAGCCGGACGGCCCAGCAGGTGGCTGCCCAGGTAGGCGTGGACGCCTTCTATGCCGAGGTGCTTCCGGAGGATAAAGCAGCCTTTATCCAGAGCGCAAAGGCCCATGGGCACAGGGTGATTATGATTGGAGACGGCATCAACGACTCTCCCGCCCTGTCCGAGGCAGATGCAGGCATTGCCATCTCCACCGGCGCAGCCATTGCCAAGGAGATTGCAGACATTACTATTGCATCGGAGGATCTCTACGCCCTTCTTACCCTAAGAAAGGTCAGTCAGGCGCTGATGGAGCGAATTCGGCAAAACTACCGATTCATCGTTGGCTTCAACTTCAGTCTGATTCTGTTGGGTGTGGCCGGGATCCTGCCTCCTGCCACCTCTGCACTGCTCCACAACATGTCCACCCTGGGCATCAGCATGAAAAGCATGACCGATCTGCTTCCACCGGAGGAACAGCCCCGGCCAGAATAATAATTTGCCCCAAACTGCCTTGCGGCAGTTTGGGGCAATTTTCATTAGTCGTATTTCAGCATCCGCTGAATGCTGCTGCACCGGAGGATCACGCTGAGAATGTGCATCACGCTGGCCTGAAGCTGGCCAATGGTCATCTTCTCGCTGTAGTCGGCAAGACCCCGGTTGACGATTTTCTCATCGGAAGCCAGCGCCGTGGCGATCTCATCGATCACATCCTGGCCGCCGGGCTGGATCATGTCGTTGCCTGCGCACATACTGAGGGCAGGCTTGCTGATGCCGCCGCCCCAGTCCGTCATAACCAGGCCCTTGAAGCCCCACTCATCCCGGAGGATGGCAGTGGTCAGGTCATAGTTGTTGGCGGAGGGCATTCCGTTGATGTCGTTGTAGGAGGTCATTACCGCATAGGGCTGTGCTTCCTTCACGGCAATCTCAAAGCCCTTCAAATAGATTTCCCGGAGGGCACGCTGGGAAACGATATCGTTGGAGTTGGTGCGCTGGGTCTCCTGGTTGTTGCCCGCAAAGTGCTTAATGGTAACGCCTACGCCATGCTTCTGAACGCCCTTTGTAATGTTGGCAGCGCAGAAGCCGGTGACCAGAGGATCCTCGGAAAAATACTCAAAAATCCGTCCGCAGAGGGGATTCCGATGGATGTTCATGCCGGGGGCCAGCCACAGCTCCACCCCGTATTCCACCATCTCCGTGGCCACAGCATCGCCAAACTGACGGAGCACCTCGCCGTCCCAGGAGCAGGCCAGCAGAGAGCCCACCGGGAAGGCAGTGCAGAGCTGCATTCTCTCCACCTCGCCCTCATCATTTTTCACCTTCTGGGCAATGCGGACGCCCGCAGGGCCGTCGGCCAGGGTGATGGGGGGAATGCCGTACTTTTCAAACAGATCCGCAGTCTCGCCAGCGGCACCGGGCACCTTCATGCCTCCGCCGCCCAGGATCCCGTTGAAGGGGGTGGGCAGATTGTCCGCCTCCTCCATGCCTTCGGGGAACCCGGCGAAGTCCATACCAATGCCGGAGACCAGCTTGCACAGGTCAGAGGCATCCATGGAAGCGACAAACTCGCTGAGGGAGCAATTCTCTTTCAGCACATCGGAAAGCCGCAGCTCTGTCTTGCCCCGGCGAAGGGGACTGTAGGGCTTGCGATAACGGCTGTTTACGGTTCTAAAGTCCCGGGTGGACAGGCGAATGGCATGAGCTCTGGCAAAGTTGAGCTCCTCCCGCTCACCGGGATAGGTGTAGGCAGGAACATCCCTGTTGGAAAGGGTCTGGAAATCCTGGGGCGTGTGACCCATTCGGTCGGACATTTTGGCCGTAATCACATCACCGGGCAGATAGATGCTGCCGCAGAGGGAGGTGCTGCGGCTGTCGGTGCCCAGACGCAGATCATAGTAGCCCTTCTCCAGAATGTAGCTGTAGGAGCTCTCCTGGAAGGAGGCAAAATCAGAAAGTTTAAAGGAGAGCTCCAGTGTTTCGCTTTCACCGGGCGCCAGCAGGCCGGTCTTTTGGAAGGCGCAAAGCTTCTGCATGGGCTGCTCCAGCATTCCCTGGGGACAAGTCAGGTAAGCCTGTACCACCTGACGAGCAGGGTACACATCACCGGTGTTTTCTACCGTGGCAGAAATGGTAATATTGTCCCCGGTAGCAGCCACGGAATAGGCAGTCAGCTCCGTTTTTCCGTAGCCCAGGCCGTAGCCGAAGGGGAACAGTACATCTTCACCAAAGGTATCAAAGTAGCGATAGCCCACATAGATATCATCCTTGTAGTAGACATTGACCTGCTCCTGGGTCTGCCCCATAACCTGGTTGATCCGGCCATTGCCAAACTGGCGGCTGAAGTCCTGAGCTGAGGGGAACTGGGTGTACCGGCGGGGCCAGGTGTCTGTCAGATGGCCGGAAGGCATCACATTGCCGGTGAGCACATCGGCGGCAGCCCCTGCATCCTGACCGGGCAGACCCATAAACAGCACGGAGGAGAACTTGGGCACATAGTCGGTGATCTCCAGATATCCGGCGGTATTGAGCACCAGAATGGTCTTTTCAAAGTGCTCCGTCACCCGATCCATCAGTTCTTTTTCCCCTTCGGTCAGGTAAATCATGCCCTCCTGGGGCTGCATATCGGCACCTTCGCCTGCCACTCGGGTCAAAACCACAATGGCTGCATCGTTGCCCACAGCAAAGCTGCGCACCTCTTCATTGGTAATGGGCATTTCCGGATTGAAGTAGCCCTTGGGCTCCATAAAGCCCTCCACGCAAAGGTTTTCGTGGCCCAGGCACCAGGTGCGGTACTTCCGTGCCAGAAGGCCATCCGGCTTCAGGGTGGGACAGGCTTCCAGCCCCTCCAGGAAGGAGATGGTCTTTAAATTGTTCACGTTGCCGGAGCCGGTGCCACCCTTAACGGTGTAGATCTGGCCTACACCAAAAACAGCCACGTTGACAGGCTCCTCAGGGCTGCCCAGCAGGGGCAGGGTGTTCTGCACATTCTTCAGCAGCACCATACTCTGAGCCGCCAGAGACCGGGAAATGGCTCCGTTTTTGAGCATTCGAGCGGTAATTTCCAAAGCAATTCCTCCTCGTAAAATTCAGCATATTTCGTACCTATTAATATAACACGTGGGGCGGGGTTCACGCAACAGATTTTTATGCCATAAGGGGACAAAAAAGGGACCTCCACAAAATGCAGAAGCCCCAATTTATCAGATTACGCCAAAGGCACGCAGTATGAGCCAGATCAGAATAGCTGCAATGGCCAGAACCGTCCCCAGCAGCTGCTTTCGGGTGCCCCGTGCTGGCTCTGCCAGCCGCTTTCCCCCCGTGTCCTCCTGGTCCATGTTCGGGTTGTGGAATTTACGCTGGTCCTCCAGCTGGCCGGCCCGAAGGGCCTTGGCCGAGGTCACTGCCGCCCGGTTTTGCATTCCCTTGGACATTTTGGAATTACCCCCCTTATATATTCCAGTGAATTTTATTCAACACAGCATATTGTGTCTTAGTCCTGTTCCCGCATATTACGCAGCATCTGCATGGTGGCAAACCGCTGATTGTTGTTCATGGCCCCGGAGCACATTTCGCCACGATCCCCGAAGGAGCTACGCTGACTGCCGGAAACCGCATTAAAAAGAGCGAAATCAATGGAATTCTGAGCGAAATTGGATTTTTCCCGCTCCTGCTGACGACGATCTCTTTTGAAAATGTTTAACATAAATAGCCCTCCTATCTTGGATTGTGTTCTTTGTTTGATTACATTTACATTATAGCGTGTACCCACGCTTATGTCAATAGGTAAGTATTATTTATCTTTAAATTTTTTGTAACAAAACTTGACACTTGGTCATTTTTTCGATACACTTTTTTCAGAAATAAATTCGAATTATGGGAAGGATCATCGCTATGGAGTACACCGTCTACCAACTGATTCTGCTGTTCTTTGTCTACGCCTTTCTGGGTTGGTGCGTGGAGGTCTGCTTTCAGGCCGTCACCACGGGAAAAATCGTAAACCGGGGCTTTCTTAACGGCCCCTGGTGTCCCATCTATGGGGTAGGCATGGTCTCTGTTCTGCTGCTTCTGTCTCCTGTGTCAGATCATCTGGTGCTGTTATTCTTGCTGGGAATGCTCCTGTGCAGTCTGGTGGAGCTGGTGGTGGGCTGGCTTCTGGAGAAAATTTTCCACACCCGGTGGTGGGACTATACCGATCGTCCTTTCCAGCTGGGTGGATACATCTGTCTGGAGTTTTCCCTGATGTGGGGGCTGGCCGTAACCTTTACAGTACGGCTGATTCACCCCACCATTTTTGCCTTTGTCAATTTCTTTCCCCACCTGGTGGGCTGGATCCTCATTGGCATTCTGTGCGGATCCTTTGTGGCTGATTTCATTGTGACCCTGGTGACCATTGTGGGCATCCGGAAGGAGTTGGGCGAGCTGCAAAGAGTGGCAGGGGATCTCCACCTGATTTCCGACGCAATTTCCGAAAAACTTGCCACCACAACCATCCATGCAGGCTCCCGGCTGGAAGAGCAGCGTGAGGTCTTTGAGCAGAAAACCGAGGAGACCCGGGCACGGCTGGAGGAACGAAAGGAATCTATGGAGCAGCGGAATATGCAAATGCGCCAGCGGCTTGGAAACCGGGTTACCGAGACCCTTCAGGAGCTCCAGTCTCGTCAGAAAACCCTGGAGCTTCGCCAGGCCGAGCTGAAGAGCCACCTGTTCTCTGCCCCTCGGTTCCACACCCGCCGCCTGACCAACGCATTTCCTGCCCTGAGAAAGGCGCTGCAGGAGCGCCACGGTGAAAAGTAATCACACGGCTGGGATTAAGAGCTGCGTACAAACCGCCAAATTTGCACCAGCCAAAGGCTTCTCCTTGAGGAGAAGCTGTCAGCGTCAGCTGACTGATGAGGTGTTCTGCTTTCATTATTGCAACATTTTTCTTATTTCAAGGCCCGGTCTACACCTCATCCGGCGGCTTTGCCGCCACCTTCTCCTCAAGGAGAAGGCTTATGGTGCTCCCGCACCAGTGCAAAACAGGGATACCTTTTCACTCTTTTTTTCACTCAAATCGTTGCCTCTGATAATACCGTTCTACTGCGGCCAGATCTTCTTCTGAGATTTGGCCGTGGCCGTATTTTACCTGATTATAGGCCCGAATCAGCACATCTTCATCGGTAACGCTTACATCCAGCAGCTCATTGGGGGTTTTAGAGATCACGCTGCCAGACTTCTGCTTTTTTCTGAGGAGCTGCTGAAATACAAACCGGATTTTCATGGCCGGAGTCTCATAATCCCTGAGCCGACTTTTATCCTTCCGCTTTTTTAGCCTCCGGAACAGGCTGGGGTGCTCCAGCTTTTCCACAAAATCCTCAAAATCTTCCGGTTCCCGTTCCTCTCTTTTTTTCAGCCGGCGATGAATCATCAATCCACCAACCCCCAGCGCCACCGCTCCACACAGCACCACAAATGCGGCAATGAGCAAACCGGTGGCCAGTGCCGAACCCGCATAGGGCATTCGTTTGAAACCGGTGTCTATGATCTCACTGTCTCCGCCGCCACTGCCGGAATCCTGATTTAATCTGGAGCGGAGCCAGAGGCGAAATGCCTCCATAATTGGTTCGATCCACTGAATAAAGGCGGCACAGGATCAACCCCAGCTCAAACCCGGAAAGCCCCACCAGCAATATTCCACGAATTCTTCCCATCCGGCTCACCTCCTGCCCTCATCCTACACTCTCCACTCATTGCGGTGTCAACATCTTTTTTCGAAATCAGTATAAAATGTCCCCCAGGGGCCATGTCAAGCAAAAAAATCTCCGTTTCAGGACATTTCCTGAAACGGAGATCATTTTTCTTATTCTTCCTCAGTGGGAACGCTGCGGTAGCGGCTGTAGGCAACCACAATCCGGCGACCGGGCTCGGTGCCGGTGGAATAGGTGGTTACATCAGGATAGTCCTGAAGGGCGGCATGGATCACATGGCGCTCGTAGGCGTTCATGGGTTCCAGAGTAATGTTCCGGTGGGATTTTACCACCTTCCCAGCTACTTTGTTTGCCAGCCGAACCAGGGACTCCTCCCGCTTCTGACGGTAGTTCTCGGCATCCACATTGATGCGGACACGCTTACCCTGACCGTGGTTCACGGAGTAGTTGGTGATGTGCTGAATGGCATCCAGCGTATCACCCCGGCGGCCAATCAGCATCCCCAGGGCATTGCCCTGAAGCTCTACGGAATAAGTATCCTCCCCGGTTTTGGTGGCAACGGGGACGGCATCAGAACCCATGTGCTCCAGAAGACCCTTCATAAAGGTCTCGATCCGGGCCTCCACCGTACCGGCGGGGGCGGGAGTTGGCTGAGGCTTCGGCTCCTTGGGCGCCTCCGGCTTAGGCTGGGCCTTGGGGGGCTCTGCCTTGGGCTGAGGCCTAGGCTTAGGTGCCTCTGCTTTGGGCTTGGGAGCTTCCATCTTGGGTTCGGGCTTCTTTTCGGGAATGGGATCGGGCACCTCATAGGTGAGCTTCACCTTTGCAGGGGTCGCTCCAATACCAAAGAAGCCGGAGCGAGGCTGTTCCAGAACCTCTACAGAGACGCTGTCACGATCCATCTGGAGCTGATCGAGACCAGCCTGGATGGCCAGATCCAGCGTCTTGCCGGTGGCTTCGATGAATTTGAACATATTGTTGTGCTCCTTTATGTGGGACTGAAAATCAGTCCGATAAGATCAATATTACCTTATTTGCTGTAGCGGTCAGGGTTATAGGCACGACCACGGGAGTAGGGCCGGTTGGGATCACCGGACAGGCCGCCCTTTGCCAGTTCCTTTTCGTGGGCAATCTGGCGGAGCTCTTCCTTCTCCTCGTCTGTAAGCTTGCCCTTTCCGGCAAACTCGTTGTTCTCTTCCTGCGCTTTCAGCTGCTTCTTCACCTTCCGGCGGGACGTGTTGGGGTTGGCGTAGCCCTCGGGGTTGGCAGCACGGCGCTCGGCACGGCGTGCCTCCTTTTCAGCCTCGATGGCAGCCTCTTCGGCAGCCTTTTCCCGCTTGATTTCGTCCTCAGCATCGTAGATCTTACGATAGTGCTTGGTAAGGATAGCATCCTGAAGGGTGTTCCACACCGCCTGGGCGATCCAGTAGATACACATGGAGGCCGGCATACTGAAGCCGATCCACAGAGAGAACAGAGGCATAATCCAAACCATGGTTTTCATGCTCTGGTTTACAGCGGCGGCAGCCTCATTGTCCTTCTCACCCTTGTCGTTGGTGGCAACAGAGCCGTTGAGCTTCTGGGTAATCTGCATGGAAGCCCACTGGGAGAAGGCAGACAGCACAGGGATAATAAACAGGCCGAAGCCTACCAGGGTATAGGGGCCATTAAAAAGCCATCTCCAGGTGGGAATCTGAGAAAGATCTACCCCCAGGAAGGTGAAATCAATGGCCTTCTCTGCAATATTGGGAACGATGGCACTGATGGCATCCATGTTGGAAAACACATGCTGTGCCATAACAATTTCCTGATATGCGGCGTTGGTAGAGGAGAAATCCACACCGAGACCGGTGAGCAGATCGTGGATCTGGGTGATCTGATCTGCGGAAAGACCCATCAGGTAGGTCATGGGCTGACGGATGACATAGTAAAGTGCCATCAGAAGCACCAGGGGAAGGAGACTCCACAGGCAGCCGCCGGTGGGGCTGACGCCCTCTTTTTTGTAGAGGTTTGCCATCTCCTGCTGATACTTCATTTTGTCGTCTCCGCACTTGGCCTCCAGCTCCTTCAGCTTTGGGCCCAGACGGGCGGTTTTCATCATGCTCTTCTTACTTTTTGCGTTGAAGGGGAGCAGGATGAGCTTGGTAATGAGGGAGAACAGAATCAGTGCGACGCCGTAGTTGTCAAAGACGTGATAGAGCATCTTGAGCAGCCAGGCAAAGGGAATCAGAACATATTTCATGTGTTACCTCCGAGTAACAGGTTCCCGGGGCTAGGGCACCGGGTCAAAATAGTCTCCCTTATAAAAGGGGTTACACCGCAAAAGCCGCTTTATCGTTAAAACCCCACCCTTCAGGGCACCGTATTTTTCAATGGCCTCCAAAGCATAGGCCGAGCAGGTTGGGGTAAACCGGCACCGGGGCGGAAAAAGGGGCGAAACCTTACTC
>CAZFXB010000014.1:16529-19376 GCA_964522835.1 uncultured Oscillospiraceae bacterium | reverse complement strand
GTATATAACTATCTGCCCTATATGATTACCCCCCTGTACACCGTGATCCTGAAAATCGACCCCCGGCTGGAGGAAGCAGCCCAGGATCTTGGGTGCAGCCACGCCCAGGTGTTCCGCCGGGTGACCTTGCCCCTGAGTCTGCCGGGCATTATTTCCGGCATTACCATGGTGTTCGTTCCCGCCATCTCCACCTTCTATATCTCTCAGAAGCTGGGTGGCCCCGGCACCATTCTCATCGGTGACGTCATCGAGAGCCAGTTTAAGACTGCCTACAACCCCAACCTGGGTGCAGCCCTTAGTCTGGTACTGATGGTGATGGTGCTGATCTGCGTGGGCATTATGAATCACTTCTCTGACGAAGACGACGAGGAGGGAATCATCACACCATGAAAAAATTTAGCCGTGTTTTCACTGTAATCGTATTTCTGTTTCTGTATCTGCCCATGATTGTGTTGGGGCTGGCCTCCTTCAATGCCGGCACCGATGTGGCCAACTGGAAGGGCTTCACCCTGAACCAGTATAAGGAGCTGTTTCAGGACGGTGTGCTGCTGCCCCTGCTGGGAAATTCCTTCCTCATTGCCGTGGTAGCCGCACTAATCGCCACCATTTTGGGCACCATGGCCGCCATGGGCATTCACAGCATGAAACGCCGGCCCAAGGCCCTGGCCATGACTCTGACCAATATTCCCATGACCAACCCGGATATTGTCACCGGTGTATCCCTGGCTCTGCTGTTCGCCTTCGGCGGTGTCATGCTAAAGAAAAACAATATTATGGGCTTCGGTACCCTTTTGATCGCCCATATCACCTTTGATATGCCCTACGTGATCCTGTCTGTCATGCCCAAGCTGACCCAGATGGATCCGGATCTTCAGGAAGCTGCCATGGACTTGGGCTGTACCCCGGTACAGGCCTTTTTCAAGGTGGTCATCCACGAAATTCTTCCCGGCATCATCTCCGGTGCCATCATGGCCTTCACCATGAGCCTGGATGATTTCGTAATTTCCTACTTTGTCTACGGCCCTGGCTTTGTGACCCTGCCTGTGGAAATCTACAACTACACCAAAAAGCCCCTGCATCCCAAGATCTACGCTCTGTTTACGCTGCTGTTCCTGGTGATTCTGCTTTTGATGGTGCTGATGAACTTCCTCCAGGCCCGGGATGCAAACCGCCGCAGAACGCCCCGCCGTCGCCGGAAGGAGGTGGGCGCATGAAGCGTTTGATCTCCATGCTGCTGATCCTGGTGATGCTGATGGGCCTTTGCGCCTTCCCTGCCCAGGCCGCAGATGAAACTGTCACCATCAACGTATACAACTGGGGACAGTACATCTCCGATGGTACCGATGGGTACATTGATGTAAATGAAGCCTTCACCGAGGCCACTGGCATCAAGGTCAACTATATGACCTTTGACACCAACGAAAGCCTCTACACCAAGCTCAAAACCGGCGGTTCCACCTATGACATTGTAATTCCCTCTGACTACATGGCCGGTCGGCTCATTGCCGAGGGCTTTGTGCAGAAGATCAATTACGACAACATTCCCAACTACCAGTATATCGACGAAGCCTATAAGAACACCGCTTATGACCCCACCAACGAGTACACCGTACCCTACAGCTGGGGCTCCGTAGGCATCATCTACAACTCCCGATATGTGGACGAAGCAGATATTGGCTCCTGGGATCTGCTGTGGAACTCCAAATACGCCGGAAAAATCCTGATGTTCGACAATAACCGGGATGCTTTTGCCATTGCCGAAGCGTCTCTGGGCTATTCCCTCAACACCCAGGATCCCGACGAGCTTCGGGCCTGTGCCGATCTGCTGGCCACCCAGAAGCCGCTGGTGCAGAGCTATGTCATGGATCAGATTTTTGACAAAATGATTCGGGAGGAGGCCTGGATCGCCCCCTACTATGCCGGCGATTACCTGTATATGTCCTCCGATAACGAGGATCTCAAGTTCTACCACCCGGAAGAGACCTTCAACCTGTTCATCGACTGCTTCTGCATTCCCACCAACGCCGAGCACAAGGAGGAAGCAGAAGCCTACATCAACTTCCTGCTGAGCCCGGAGGTCTGTGGACAGAACATGGAGTTCATTGGCTACTCTGCTGCCGAAACAGCTGCCAAAGAATACATGGATCCGGAGGTGGCGGGCAGTGATGTGGCCTATCCCACCGAAGAGACCTTGGCCCGGTCTGAAAGCTTTATGTATCTCCCGGAGGAAACCTCCCAGTTGCTGGATTCCCTGTGGCTTCAGGTGAAAACCGGAGGCAATCGTGGGGACACCGCCATGACCGTTGTCACGCTGGTGGTCTTCGTGCTGCTGGTCACCATTCCTACCGTCTACTCCATCCGCAAAAAGCAGCGAAAGAAACGACGCTGCAAGCCGGAAAACTGGAACTGAATCTGTGTCCACGGAGCCGAGGCTCCGTGGACATTTGCTTTTTCCTATTATCTGTGCTACCATATAAGGAGAAATGAAATATTTGGAGGTTTTTATTATGAAAATCGCAGTCACGTATGAAAACGGCCAGGTTTTTCAGCACTTCGGCCACACGGAGCAGTTTAAAGTCTACACCGTAGAGGATGGCAAGATCGTAGATTCCAGGGTCTGCGGCACAGACGGACGAGGCCACGGAGCCCTGGCCACAGTTCTCCGGGAGCTCAGTGCCGATGTACTGATCTGCGGCGGCATCGGCGGCGGCGCTCAGGCGGCTCTGAACAACGCTGGCATCCAGTTCTACGGTGGTGTCCAGGGTGACGCAGACGCAGCTGTTCAGGCTCTGTTGGAGGGCACACTGGCCTACAACCCCAATGTCATGTGTAATCACCACGGCGAGG
>CAZFXB010000014.1:0-16429 GCA_964522835.1 uncultured Oscillospiraceae bacterium | reverse complement strand
CCCGGGCCGTAAGAAACATCACCGGAGCATAGCTGTGCTTCCGCAGCTCCCGGCACAGGGTAAAGCCATCCATTCCCGGCAGCATAATATCCAGCAGCACCAGCTGAAACCGAAGCTTGTTCAAAATGGAGCAGGCCCCCGCTCCATCCTGAACCCAAATCAGCTCCATCTCTCCTCCACTTTTTGCAGTGAGGTAATCCACAATGGTTTCGCCCAGAGCTCTGTCATCCTCCGCCAATAGCACACGACAGCTCATGTACATCCCTCCTTGCCTATAGGATACCATAATATTGTCTCCTGTGTATCTCCTATCCGCATTTTTCGCAAAAAGCCGCCTCATTGCTACAGGCTATAAAGCCTGATGCCCATGAGACAGCTTTTTCATACGATAAAAATTATAGCTCCGTCATCCACAGTCCGTGGAGATTGCAGTAGGCGTAGACCCGCAGGGGCTTTTCCTGATCCAGAGCAAAGGTAACCTCCGGTGCATCCCCCGGGTTCAGAGCCTTCCGCTGGCCGCCCTGGTCAGTCTCCAGATAGACCCACTGGATAGCGTGCTCCGCCACCATGGGATGGGCCGCAGAGCCTACATTGACCTTTACCTTCCCCGGTGCTACCGTAACAACAGGCAGGTGCTTTTCCCCACTGGCCTCCACCGTATTGGGAACCAGAGGATCCATTTTCTGACCACAGCACATCAGGGGTACCCCTGCATCGTGGATCACACCAACCAGATTGCCGCAATGGGAACATACATAAAACTTTGCCATATCAATAACCTCCGTAGTTTTCTTAGTTTTCTAAGTTTTCTAACGTGTTGTTTTCTTCTTTGTGGCTTTATTATATCCTGTTTTCCGAAGAAGTTCTGTGACTTTCTCACATTCCCTAAATAATTTTTAAAATAAAAAAGGTGCCGCCTCCCACGGAAGCGGCACCAGATTGTTTTCATTACTTGGAGTTGTAGCGGGTGATGGCATCCTGCATGGTCTCCTCCAGAATGTCAATGCCCATAGAGGTCAGAGTCTCTACATAGTTGTCCCACTCGGCGTCGATATCCATCTGGCCGGTGATAAACTTCAGACGCATCTCCTCCTGATAGGTCTCGATGTCGGTCTGAACAGAAGCACGTTCCTCAGACTCCTCGGTGGTGTAGGACAGCCACAGGGTGTTGGGGGTGGTAGCGTCTGCGGAATCATAGGCACCAACCCAGGTGTCAACAGCGGCCTTCTGTGCCTCGTTGTAGGTCATCTCCTGGATGGACAGATCTGTGAGGCAGGGGAAGCCGGGGTTGATGTACAGGCTCTGGCACAGCTGCCAGTCAAAGCCCTGCTCGTTGTTCAGGATCAGATCGGTGAACTGATATACGCCGCCGTCTTTGGTATAGGTAACGCCCTCGGTGCCGTAGTTGGCCAGCTCAAAGCCCTCGTCAGAGAACAGGTAGTCCATGTACTGGATGCAGAGCTGGGGGTCAGAACAGGTGGAGGACAGGGCCAGAGAATACTTATCAGAAGCCACAACGCCAATGTAGCCATAGTCCAGCACATCGCCCTCGTTCAGGCGAACCTGAGCCAGAGGTGCAACCTCAAAGTCAGGATTGGTGGTGCTGTTGTAGTAGCCGGCGATGGACGCCACATCCTCATTGAAGATACCGCCGTTGTCGCTGTAGATCACATCCTGAGGGGGCTTGGTGTCGGACTCGGTATAGGTAACAAAGTCCACATTGATGTAGCCGTTTTCGTAGTACTCGTGCATCTTCTTGAGATATTCCTTATATGCATCGCTGCGGGCAGTAGCTACCAGGGTATCACCATCCATCTTATCCACAGCGCCATAGGCCCGGGAGATGAATTCGCAGTTGCCCTCGGACAGCACCACCAGGGGATCGGTCATGCCCATATCCTTGAAAGCCTTCAGCACTTCGTCCAGCTCAGAGATGGTGGTGGGTGCTTCCTTGCCTGCCTTATCCAGCAAATCCTTCCGGATCCAGAAGCCCTGGTCGGTGTAGTAGGGCTCGGTGTACATACCAATGAGCTCAGGCACTTGGCCCTCGTCGTTGAGTACATTCTTATAGATGTTGGGATCGGAGTTCATAATGTTCCAGTAGTTGACGGAATACTCCTCCAGCAGGGGCAGCAGATCCAGCAGAACCTCGTCCTCAATGGCCTTGGCACCGCCGCCGGTGTAGTTCTGGCCGCCCTTCTGGATCATATCAGTAAGATCCATAGAGGCACAGCGGAGCATAAAGTCGTCCGCAGAGGTCTCGGTGGAAACTGCGGTGATCTCCAGCTTGATGCCGGTGGCCTCCTCCAGCTGTGCAAACATGGCAGCGTCAGAGGGTGCGGAGATTTCGTTGAGGAAGGGGGGCCATGCCTGCCAATAGGTCAGCGTGGTGGGCTCATCCACCAGAGGATACTCGATGGCGGGACGCTCCTCTTCGACAGCAGCTACAGAAGCAGGCTCCTCCACCTCGGGGGTCTCAGCCTCCGGCGCAGCAGTTTCGGGCTCGGTCTGAGACGATGCCGCCCCAGAAGCGGTTTCTTCCTTGGTGGATGCTTCGCCGCCACAGCCGACCAGCAGGGACAGCATCATTGCTACCACCAGAAGAAGCGCAAGAATTGACTTTTTCATTTGGTTTACCTCCTATTTTTGATACCCCAATAGTATAACCGCTGAGCACGCCCCTTTCAATTTTCAAAATCCGAAGTCTACCTATCAAAATTTGCGTTTTTTCTCCATTTCGTGTGCAAACCATGAACTTTTATGCAAAAAAGTACCGCCTCCGACAGGAGGCGGTACAAAAGAAGATCAATGCATTACTTTGCCATGTAGCGATCCACTGCGTCCTGCTGGATCTCCCACAGGGTCTCAATGCCCATATCAAGGAGGGTCTGGCAGTAGTTATCCCACTCGGCGTCGATGTCCATCTGGCCGGTGACAAACTTCAGCAGGGTCTCTTCCTGATAGGTGGTGATGTCGGTCTCGATCTCCGCACGGGTCTCGGACTCCTCGGTGGTATAAGACAGCCAGTTGCTGTTGGGCATGGTCTCATCAGAGGAATCATAGGCTGCAACCCAGGTCTCTACAGCGGCCTTCTGGGCCTCGTTGTAGGTCATCTCCTGTGCGTGGAGGTCGGTGAGTGCAGGGAAGCCGGGGTTGATGTACAGGCTCTGGCACAGCTGCCAGTCAAAGCCCTGGGGGTTGTTCAGGATCAGATCGGTGAACTGATACTCGCCATTCTCCACGGTGTAGGTCTCGCCCTCGATGCCGTAGTTGGCCATAATGAAGCCCTCATCGGAGAACAGATAGTCCATGTACTGAACGGCCAGGTCTACCCGCTCGCACTGGGTGGAGATGGACAGAGAGTACTTATCTGCGGCCTTTACGCCCAGGAAGCCGGTGTTCAGCTTGTCGCCCTCGTTCAGGCGAATCTGGCCCATGGGAACCAGCTCAAAGTTGGGGTTGTTGGTGGTGTTGTAGTAGCCGGCGATGGAGGCCACGTCCTCGTTGAAGATACCGCCGTTGTCGCTGTAGATTACATCCTGAGGGGGCTTGGTGTCAGAATCGGTGTAGGTCACGAAGTCCTTGTTGATGTAGCCAAGCTCATAGTACTCGTGCATCTTCTTCATGTATTCCTTGGTGTTGTCAGAGGTTGCAGCGAACTGAATCTTACCGTCTACCAGCTTATCCGCAGCGCCGTAAGCCCGGGCCATCAGGTCAGAGGTACCGGTGGAAAGCACCACCAGAGGATCGGTCATACCGTGCTCCTTGAATGCCTTCAGCACATCATCCAGCTGAGCAACCGTGGTGGGAACCTCCTTGCCCACTTCGTCCAGCAGATCCTGGCGGATCCAGAAGCCCTGGTCGGTGTAGTAGTAGTCGGTGTACATACCGATGAACTGGGGGATCTGTCCCTCGTCGTTCACCAGGTTCTTATAGATGTTCACATCGGACATCATAATGTCATAGTAGTATACGGAATACTCGTTGATAGCGGGAAGCAGATCGATGATGATCTCATCCTCGATGGCCTTAGCACCGCCGC
This sequence comes from uncultured Oscillospiraceae bacterium, assembly GCA_964522835.1. Taxonomy (GTDB): domain Bacteria; phylum Bacillota; class Clostridia; order Oscillospirales; family Oscillospiraceae; genus HGM13006. Next base: position 12,387 of record CAZFXB010000014.1, on the reverse strand, counting down.
CGGTATACTTGGAGGCAGCACTCTGGATCATGTCAGTAAGATCCATGGACGCACAGCGGAGCATAAAGTCGTCCGCAGAGGTCTCGGTGGAAACTGCGGTGATGTCCAGCTTAATGCCGGTGATCTCCTCCATCTTGGCAAACATGGATGCGTCAGAGGGCTCAGAGATCTCGTTCAGGAAGGGAGGCCAAGCCTGCCAATAGGTCAGGGTGGTAGGCTCATCCACCAGAGGATAGGATACCTCGGGTGCAACACGGCCCTCCTCTACAGGGACGGAAGCCTCGGTCACGGATCCTTCCTCAGCAGGGGCAGCCTCTGCGGGAGCCGCAGGGGCATCGGGGGTCTCGGCGGCTACAGACTCCGCCGGAGCAGCGGACTCAGGTGCCGTGGATGCGGCAGAATCGCCGCAGCCTGCCAGCAAAGCCAGTACCATGGCAAAAATTAAGAGCAGGGATAGCAAGTTCTTTTTCATATACAGTACCTCCTTTATAATTTATCCCTCATATACAGAATACAGAAAACAGTCAAAGTACACAATCATCAAAAATTGAAATAGCACATCAATTTTCAACTTTTCTTCACATTTACATAACACAATCTACATATTTAGTTAGACTTTCGTAATATACGCATGGATCAGCGGGTACATTATGCCCCCTTCTGTTTCAAATCCCATATTTGGACACAAATTTTGCAATTTGTGCTTCACTTTTATCAAAAAACAGTGTATTGTATAGGTATATATATTAAAATAATACTGTTGGAGGCATCAATATATGCTCATTTCTGATCCCCTTCGCACTGCGGAATTAACACAGGGCTTCCGGGACACCTTTTCCCAGGAGCCGGAACACTTTTTCTCCGCACCGGGCCGCACAGAGATCTGCGGCAACCATACCGATCACCAGCGGGGCCGGGTTCTGGCCGCCGCCGTGAACCTGGATGCCATTGCCGCCGTCCGGGAAAACGGTACTTCCCTGCTTCGAGTCAAATCCCAGGGCTATGACATGTGTACCGTTGACCTTACAGAGCTTTCTCCCAAAAAGGAGGAGGAAAACACCACCCTGTCTCTGATCCGTGGCGTGGCCGCCCGCTTTCAGGAGAAGGGCTGCTGCCTCCGGGGGCTTGATATCTACGTAACAAGCCAGGTGCTCCCCGGCTCAGGTCTCAGCTCCTCTGCCGCCTTTGAAGTCCTGATGGGCACCATCCTGAACCAGCTGTTTTTCAGCAGCACCCTCTCCCCCGTGGAGATTGCCCAGATTGCCCAGTACGCTGAGAATGTATACTTCGGTAAGCCCTGTGGCCTGATGGATCAGATGGCCTCCTCCGTGGGTAATCTGGTAGAAATCGACTTTTTTGACCCGGAGAATCCGGTGGTAACCCCCCTTGCCTTCGATTTTTCTTCCACCGGCCACGCCCTGTGTATTATCGACAGCCGGGCCAGCCACGCCGACCTGACAGATGAATACGCCGCCATTCCCCTGGAATTGAAGGATATCTGTGCGCACTTCGGAAAGTCTGTTCTGACAGAGATCCCCGAAGCGGATTTCTATGCAGCCATTCCCGTTCTGCGGAAGTCCTGCGGTGACCGGGCTGTGCTCCGGGCCATCCACTTCTATCAGGAAAACCAGCGTGTCCCCCAGGCAGCGAATGCGCTGCGGCAGGGAGATTTCGACACCTTCCTCCGTGTTCTCCGGGAGAGCGGCCATTCCTCTTTTATGTATCTCCAGAATGTTTCCCCCGCCGGGGCCATCCGGCAGCAGGACATGGCCATTACCCTGGCATTGTGCGAAAAGTACCTGGAGGGCACCGGTGCCTATCGGGTACACGGCGGTGGCTTTGCCGGAACCTGTCAGGCCTTTGTCCCCTTTGAGAAGCTTGAAGCATTCCAGGCCGGTATCGATGCCGTCCTGGGCCAAGGTGCCTGCCACATTCTTTCCATCCGTCCCCAGGGCGGCACCAGACTGGAGGCAGAAGTATGAAACTGAACACGCTGATCGAAGCACTGGTATGCTACGCCATAAACTGCGGCCTGGCAGAGCCCGAGGACTACACATTCCTGGTCAACCGGCTGCTGGATGCCATGGGCGAGACCGAATATACCCCCTCGGAGGAGCCCCTTCCCACAGACCTGGAGGAGATCCTCTCCGGTCTTCTGGATATTGCAGTCAAAAAGGGGCTCTGCGATGACAACATCACCGCCCGGGATCTCTTCGATACCAAATTGATGGGTCTTATCACCCCCATGCCCCATGAGGTGCGGAAAACCTTCCGTGCCCTCTGTGAGAAGGATGTAAAGGCCGCCACAGACTGGTACTACAAGCTGAGTCAGGACACGGACTATATCCGCCGTTACCGCATTAAAAAGGATATGCGGTGGAAATATGATTCGGGCTATGGTGTTCTGGATATCACCATCAACCTTTCCAAGCCGGAGAAAGACCCCAAGGCCATTGCTGCCGCAAAAAATGCCCCCCAGAGTGCCTATCCCAAGTGTCAGCTCTGCGGTGAAAATGAGGGCTACGCCGGCCGGATGAACCATCCTGCCCGGCAGAATCACCGGATTATCCCCCTGGAAATCGCCGGGGCCAACTGGTACTTCCAGTACTCTCCCTATGTATACTATAACGAACACTGTATCGTCTTCAACTCGCAGCATGTTCCTATGGTCATTGATAAGTCCGCTTTCCAGAAGCTGCTCAGCTTTGTCACCGTTATGCCCCATTACTTTGTAGGCAGCAACGCCGACCTGCCCATTGTAGGAGGCAGCATTTTAAGCCATGAGCATTTCCAGGGCGGCAACTACACCTTTGCCATGGAACGGGCCGAAATCGAAACACCCCTTACCTTCCAGGGCTACGAAGACATCTCTGCCGGCATCGTTGCCTGGCCCATGAGTGTCATTCGTCTTCGGGGCTGTGACAAGGAGCGGCTTGCTGATCTCAGCGATAAGATTCTCACCTGCTGGCGGAGCTACACCGACGAGGATGCATTTATCTACGCAGAGACCCAGGGTACCCCCCACAACACCATCACCCCCATTGCCCGCCGCCGGGGCAATGACTACGAAATGGATCTGGTGCTGCGGAATAATATCACCACTCCGGAGCATCCCCTTGGTGTGTATCATCCCCACGCAGATAAGCACCATATCAAAAAGGAGAATATTGGTCTTATCGAGGTCATGGGTCTGGCTGTGCTGCCCTCCCGGCTCAAGGGTGAGCTTCAGGATTTGAAGTCTGCCATTCTGGCAGGCAGCCGCATCGAAGATGACCAGGTTCTCAGCAAGCATGCCCCCTGGGTACAGGAATTGAAGGAGAAATACACCTTCACAGAGGAAAACACCATGGACATTCTGATGCAGGAAACCGGCCGTGTCTTCGCCGCCGTCCTGGAGGATGCAGGTGTCTACAAGCGGACAGAGACCGGCAAGGCCCAGTTCCTCCGGTTTGTGAATACCGTAAATTCCATCTAATGATTTGGGGGCTGTCTCATTGGGAGGCAGTCCCCTTCTGATTTTAAAAAAACACTTGACAAAACCAGGGTTATCTATTATCATTTATTCGTTCATTTTTTGAACTGTTCACTTTTCGAACTCACCAGGAGGTACTGCTATGCAGAATCATCAGGCCGCCGGCGAGGAGCTGCTCAGAACCTGGCTCTGTCTCACGGCGGTGATCTGGAATCGGGATCTGGTTTCCGGTCTCACCTATAACGAAGCTGTTGTTTCCAATCTGCTGACCTACCAGATGGCCACAGATCCCCTTCATCCCCTTACCGCCACGGATCTGTGCGAATCACTTAATATGCGAAAAAGCCAAATGAACCAGATTCTCAGCTCCCTGGAACGCCGTGGCTATTTGGAGCGCAGCCGCAGCGATACAGACCGTCGCCAGGTACATCTTTTCCTGACCGACCTGGGGCAGCAGGCCTACGCCCGCTCCCATCAGATGGCCCACACACTCCTTGCCGCTGTGGTGGAGCGGCTTGGGCCCGATTCCACCCGTTCTCTCACCGAAAATCTAAAACTTGCCAACGCCACCGTGCAGGAGGTTCTTTCCACACAGCGGCAGAAAGGAAATTTATGAGTATTCGTATTGTCACCGACTCCGGCGCCGATTTGGAGTCCTATGAGTATCAGGAGCTCCAGGTGGAGTTGATTCCCATTCCCATGACCATGGACGGAACCACCTATCTGGCAGACGCAAGCTTCGACAAGTCCGATTTCTTCCGTATGCTGAAGGAAGCTGAAGCCTTCCCCTCCACCTCCCAGCCCTCCCCTGCCCAGTTCCAGGCGATCTTCGAAGATGCCCGCCAGAAGGGGGATGAGCTGATCTACATCACCCTCAGCTCCGGCCTCAGCGGTACTTATCAATCCGCCTGCATGATTCGTGATCTGGATGAATACGACAATGTCTACGTGGTAGACAGTCTCACCGCCACCCTGGGCCAGAAGCTGCTGGTAATGGAGGCAGTCCGGCTCCGGAAACAGGGCAAAACTGCCCGGGAGATTGCTACTACTCTGGAGTCTATCCGGGACAGAGTTCGGATCTACGCAGGAATCGACACCCTGGAGTATCTCTATAAGGGGGGTCGCCTCAGCCGTGCCTCTGCCAGCATCGGCACCCTGGCCCGGATCAAGCCCGTCATCTCCGTAAATGTGGAAGGTAAGATCCAGCTTATCGGCAAGGGTCTGGGCATTGGAAAGGCCATTTCCATTGTAAACAGCTTTGTGGAGAAAATGCCCCCCGACCCCAACTATCCCGTTCTGTGCGTATACAGCGGAAGCCCCGCCAATCTGACGGAGCTTCGTGAAAAGGCAAAAAAAGCCATCAACCTGGATGTGCCGGAGGAGCAGTGCTTCTCTCTGGGTCCGGTCATCGGAGCCCACATCGGCGAGGGTGCCTTCGGATTTATCTATATTTCAAAGGACTAAAAATTGGAGCGATTTCCGGCGGGAAATCGCTCCAAATGTTTTTATTTTACGAAATCACGGGTCTCCTGCTGAACCTTGGCAATGAACTCCTGAAGGCTCATGGTGGTGCTCTCACCGGTGTCCCGGCTCCGGAAGGTAATGTTTCCTGCTTCAACTTCCTTGGCACCGATAACCAGCATATAGGGTACACGCTCTACCTGCTGAGCCTCACGGATCTTATAGCCGATTTTCTCGTTCCGCTCATCCAGCTCGGTGCGGATACCGGCAGCCTCCAGTGCCTCATAGACACCCTTAGCATACTCCAAACTCTTCTCAGACACAGGCAGAACCTTTGCCTGAACCGGAGCCAGCCATACGGGGTACTTACCAGCAAAGTGCTCGGTGATAACACCGATAAACCGCTCGATGGAGCCCAGAACCACACGGTGGATCATAACAGGACGATGCTTCTGGCCGTCCTCACCCACATACTCCAGCTCAAACCGCTCAGGCATCTGCATATCCAGCTGAATGGTACCACACTGCCAGGTACGGCCCAGAGAGTCCGCCAGATGGAAGTCCAGCTTGGGGCCATAGAAGGCACCGTCACCCTCGTTGATGATATAATCCTTGCCCATGGCAGTGATGGCCTTCTTCAGGGTCTCGGTGGCCATCTCCCAGGTCTCAACTTCACCGATGTGATCCTCGGGCATGGTGGACACTTCGATCTGATAGGTCAGGCCAAAGGTGGAATAGACCTCATCAAAGAGCCGAACTGTATTCTGAATTTCAGTCTCCATCTGATCCCAGGTCATAAAGATATGGGCATCATCCTGGGTAAAGCAGCGAACCCGGAACAGACCATGGAGGGCACCGGACAGCTCATGCCGGTGAACCAGGCCCAGCTCTGCCATACGGAGGGGCAGATCCCGGTAGGAGTGAGGCTCAGTCTTGTAGACCAGCATACCGCCGGGGCAGTTCATGGGCTTTACAGCGTAGTCCTCGCCGTCGATGACGGTGGTATACATGTTGTCCTTATAATGATCCCAGTGGCCGCTGCGATGCCACAGATCCTGGTTCAGAATAATGGGGGTGGAGATTTCCACATAGCCATACTTCTTGTGGATCTTGTGCCAGTAGTCCAGCAGGGTATTCCGCAGAACCATGCCCTTGGGCAGGAAGAAGGGGAAACCAGGGCCTTCCTCCAGCAGGGTGAACAGCTTCATCTCCTTACCCAGGCGGCGGTGATCCCGCTTTTCAGCCTCTTCCATCAGCTTCAGGTACTCGTCCAGCTCAGCCTGATTCCGGAATGCAATGCCGTTGATTCGGGTCAGCATCTTATTGTTCTTGTCATTCTTCCAGTAGGCACCGGACTGCTGGGTTACCTTGAATGCCTTCAGGGTCTTGGTATAGGTCAGGTGGGGGCCTACGCACATATCGATATAATCGCCCTGCTGATAGAAGGTGATCCGGGCATCCTCGGGCAGATCCCCGATATGCTCCACCTTGTAAATCTCCCCACGGCTCTCCATAAGGGCAATGGCCTCCTGACGGGGCAGCTCATAGGTCTTAATGGGCAGATTCTCCTTGCAGATCTTCTTCATCTCTGCTTCGATGGCCTGAAGATCCTCATCGGTCAGCTTCTCTTCGCCCAGATCTACATCATAGTAGAAGCCACGCTCCGTAGCGGGGCCGTAGGCAAACTTTGCCTGAGGATGCAGTCTCTGAATGGCCTGCGCCATAATGTGTGCAGCAGTGTGCCGGATCACATGGAGTTCTTCCTCCTTCTCGATCTCTCCCACATGGCCGTCGTTGTAAATAACTTTCATGTATGTTCAGCTCCTTCGCAAAATATAAAAAATAAAACCCCTACGAGCCGAAAATCTGGCTCATAAGGGTGCAATGCACGGTTCCACCTTATGGTTTCACTCAAAATCTCCGTAACGGGGAGGGCCGGCTACGTTTCGTTCTATCCCGCAGCAGCTCCGGAGTGGTGTTCCCTGATCTTCCTCATAGGGCACTTTCAGCCGCTGTGCCCCTCTCTGCAATCAGAAGGATCGGTACTCTTTCCGTCATCGCCGTATCTCTTTGTACCCGTTATTGTAACAATTTACAAGAAAAATGTCAAGTGCTTTCCTAAAAAACCTGCATAATCGAGTTTTTTAGAAAAAAATAAAACTTTTTTAAAAAAACACTTGCATTTTCTCATTGTAGGTGCTATAATATCCTAGCATTCCGGATGGAACGTATGCGCCGGTAGCTCAGTTGGATAGAGTGACTGACTACGAATCAGTAGGTCGGGGGTTCGAGTCCCTTCCGGCGTACCAAAATCCCAGAATCTTTTTGATTCTGGGATTTTCTTTGCGCCTGCCAAAAATTCTTCGCTCAAACTCGAATTTTTGGGAAGGGACAGTCGAAGTCGGACATGCCACTGGCATATCCTTGGTTCGCCTACTTCCGGCGTACCAAAAGCCAATCGACATTAGTCGGTTGGCTTTTTTTCACGTCTTCCAAAAACCTCCGCAGTCCGGCGGATTTTCTAATTTGCCTTGGCGCATTCACTTGCATCTTTCCGGATATACTGATAAAATAAAAGGGCAGACGCACATCTGCACGCCTGCCCCTGGTTCAGGTCATCTTTCGTTCCAGTGTATCCACTGCATCGGTGACCTTCTGAGCGGCCATGTGGGCCGCCTGTTTGCCCTTTTTCTGCATTTCGTTGTTCTTGGGCAGCATCATGCCCAGGGCAGTGCCTGCGGCGGCACCAAGCCCCATGACCATAAAAAATGTTTTCGCTTCCATTCGACTCACTCCCCTCGCTATGAAGTTTACCCCACAGCGAAAAATCTATCCCGAAAGGACGGACCTATAATTATGGGAATTCTTTTGAAAAACGGTAATATCATCGATCCTGCCCGGCACCAGGTATACACCTCCAGCGTTTTGATTGAGCAGGAAATCATTAAAACAATCGCCCCAGAGATTCCCGAAGCAGGCCACAGGGTCTATGACTGCCAGGGTATGATGATTGCCCCTGGACTTGTGGATATGCATGTACATCTCCGTGATCCGGGCCTTACCTACAAGGAGGACATCACCACAGGCACTGCTGCCGCCGCTGCCGGTGGCTTCACCGCTGTGGCCTGTATGCCCAACACAAAGCCCGTCGTCGATTCCACCGAGACCATACAATATGTTCTAGACAAAGCCAGCAGCACCGGCTCCTGCCGGGTCTATCCCATTGGTGCTGTCACAGTGGGCCAAAAGGGAGCGCAGCTTACGGACTTTCCCGCCCTTTCCCAGGCCGGAGCCATCGCCTTTTCCGATGACGGCGTGCCTGTAACCTCCGCCACACGAATGCGGGATGCCCTGCTGGAGGCAAAAAAGCTCCACAAAATCGTCATCTCCCACTGCGAGGACGGAGAAATGGTGGGTAACAAGGCGGTGAACGAAGGTGCAGTATCCAAAAAGCTGGGGCTTCCCGGTCGGCCCGCCATTGCCGAAGATCTGATGGTGGCCCGGGATCTGATGCTGGCAAAGGACACAGATAGCCATGTTCACATTGCCCATGTTTCCACCGCCGGAAGCGCAGACCTGATTCGCCAGGCCAAGAAAAACGGCGTACATGTCACCGCCGAAACCTGCCCCCAATACTTTATTTACACCGAGGAGGAGATTCTCCGCAAAGGCACCATGGCCCGGGTAAACCCGCCCCTGCGGACAGCAGCAGACCGCCAGGCCATTCTGGAGGCGGTGCTGGACGGTACACTGGACTGTATTGTAACGGATCACGCCCCCCACAGTGCAGAGGAAAAGGCCCGTCCCCTCCCCGATGCCCCCAGTGGCATGGTGGGTCTTGAGACCTCTCTTGGTGCCTGTATCACCCACCTGGTAAAGCCGGGCCTTTTGTCCCTGCCGGAGCTGATTGAAAAAATGTCCACCGTTCCTGCCAAAATCCTTGGCCTTTCCCCGATTCTTGTTCAGGCGGGTATGTCTGCCGATTTGTTTGTATTCGATCCGGCGGAAACCTGGCAGGTCGATCCCACCCAGTTCCGTTCCAAGGGCAAAAACACCGTATTTGCCGGTGACCGCTTGACTGGCAAGGTTCACCTTACACTTTGCGGTGGCAAAATCACCTATGAAGCATAGCGCAATGGAGCACCCAAGGGTGCTCCATCTTTTTTAAGATTTGTGAAAAGCGGAAATAGACACTTGTACTTTTTCGAAAAATATGTCACAATATAGATTAGGAGAAAATCGTGTTTTTCGTCCTTTTTCACGGGAAGGAACAGCCCCGGACGAAATACCCGATAAAAGGAGAGGAAATTATTGTTTCATAAAAGACCTGATGGGCGTCTCGTACACGACATGGATCCCATCCAGAAGATCATGCCCTACATTATGAAGACCCGAACAGATTCCATGAATATGTTTGAGGATCTGATTCCCTGTAGTTCCATGGATGAATATATTGCAAAAATGGAAAACCAGGGCCTTTCAATCAGCTATATGCACATTTTGATTGCCGCCATGGTTCGCACGCTGGCCATTCGCCCCCGGCTGAACCGATTTGTTATGAACGGCAAGATTTATACACGACCAAAAATCTGGGTCAGCTTCGTGGTACACGAAACCCTCCGGGAGGACAGCAACGAAACCACCGTAAAGCTCTGCTTCGAGGGCACCGAAACCATTCAGGAGATTTCCCAGGTCATCAATGGGGCCATTGCCCGGGAAACCGGAAAGAAGCGTACCGCCAACGCCACGGATAAGCTGGCAGCCAAGCTGTTAAATCTGCCCTCCTGGGTTCTTCAGCCGGTGGTCAATATTCTCATGTTCATGGATCGGCACAACTGCCTGCCCCGGCCGATCATCGAAGCCAGCCCCTTCCATACATCCCTGTTTGTCACCAATCTCAAATCCCTGGGCATCAATCATATCTACCATCATGTGTATAACTTCGGCACCACCGGCCTCTTTCTTGCCATGGGCAAAGAGAAACGGCGGCCCGTTGCCGTAAGCAATGAGGTGCTGATTCGGAAGCAGATGGGCATTGGCCTGGTTACCGACGAACGGTTCTGCGACGGGCTGTATTTCGCCCGCTCCCTAAAAAAGTTCAAACGTTTTCTGGAGAATCCCTACCTGCTGGAAACACCCCTGGAAGCTAAAGTCCCTGACGCAAAGTGACGTAACAAGCCCCTACCGGATTGGTAGGGGCTTGCTTGTATTTTTAGATCTGCATTGCTCTGGAATAAGCCTGACGGTTTACCTTTTGCAGGTTGCCGCAGCCGTTGCAGTCGCCCACAGCGAAGAACTCGTCGGCAGCGGTGGCAAAGGCCAGGGCCTCGTCGGTCTGAGGCTTCATGCCTCCGCAGAGCACCACAGAGTCTGCGGTGATGGTATGCTCCACACCTTCGGCATCTACATAGGTAACGGTGTTGCCCTCCACCTTCTTGGTGGTCACATTGACAATGCCATGGAGGTTCTCATAAGCCTCCCATGCAGGGCGCATTCCCTCCCGTCCGGTGACAGGATCGGTGCCCACAAAGGCCATGGTGATGTAATGGAGCTTGGAGCAATCATGGCCCACTTCCTTCTGGCGGGTCAGCAGGGTCACATTATGGCCCTTTTCGCAGAGGTACATACCGGTCTCTACGCCGGTCTCGGATGCGCCTACGATGACAACATCCTTGCCCAGCTCCTCCTCGTGGCCGAATACATCGGTGCAGAACCAGTATTCCTTCTTGAGGAGGCCGTTTTCATCTGCAAAGCCCTCCATAGAACGGGGAATCTTGGGTGTGGCACCGGTACAGGCCACAACGGTGTCGAAGCCCTGTTCCTTCACCATGTCGGGGGTGGCCTCGCAGTTCATAACCACCTTGACACCAACCTTCTCCATCTGCCGAATCAGCCATGCCTTATACTCGCCGATGGGCCACTTGAAGGAAGCATAATCGCCGTGGATGATCTGGCCGCCCAGCTCTCCGGTTTTCTCGAACAGGGTCACATCGTGGCCTCTCTGGGCTGCATAGATGGCGGTACGCATACCGGCAGGGCCGCCGCCCACAATGGCAACCTTCTTCTTCTCGCCCACTTCGTCCACCATCCGGCCCAGCTTGTGGGCAATACCCATCTTGGGGTTCACGGAACAAACAGAGATCCAAGGATCAGGGTCATTGAGAATGGTGCCATGGCACTTGTTGCACCAGAGACAGGGGGTAATGTCCTCGCCACGGCCCTCTTTCAGCTTAATGCCGTACTCGGGGTCTGCGAAGAAGGCTCTGGCCATACCGATGATATCACACTTGCCCTCGGCAATATAGCGATCCAGCTCCTCAGGATCCTGGAAGCCGCCTACGGGCTGGAGCAGCAGGTTCTTCACGCCGGCAGCCTTGATGGCAGCAGCGTATTTGATGACATCGTGCTCCCCCTTCTGGAAGGTGAAGCCGGTGGGGTGGGATTTACACATATCCTTCTCACGGATCTGGAGGATATCAATGCGGCCCTCGCAGAGCTTTGCAAACTCAATGGCAGTCTCCAGGGTATAGCCCTGCATACCGCCGCCGTAGCCCTTGGGCTGCTCACCAGCAATACCAAACTCAATGATAAAGTCCGGGAATGCCTTTTTGACAGCATCGGCACACTCCAGAATGTAGCGGGTGCGGTTCTCCAGGGTGGAGCTGTCATACTCATCTGTCCGCATGGACTTGCCGAAGGGGCCGCCGGAGGCAGCCAGGTTTGCCTCTACCCGCATGGAGTAGCCATCATAGCCATAGGCCCGGAACCGACGACATTTTTCCACAAATGCCTGGATGTTCTCCTGGATCATCTCCTTGGGCGCAGGCTTGGTGGCAGGACGGGGACCCATGGGGCCATGTCCGCCCCCCTTCATCTCGGGAGAACCGGCCAGGCTGTATCCCTCGGGGAAGGCCGGGAAATCGATGCCCACCAGCAGCTTGGAGCCGTAGAAGTGAATATCATCGGCCAACTGGGAAAAATAGTTGCCCACAGCGGGATCGGTGAAGTCAAAGTTCTGCATGTGGACAAAATCACTGTAGTAGTCGCCCTTCCGCTGATTCGGATTGCTCCACTCAGCCAGGGTGATAATGGCACAGCCGTTTTTTGCAATGTTGGTGTAGAACGCCATCAGCCCCTCAGCGGGATAGTTCTCCGGCCCCTGAAGAAAGTGAGGAGACGCATTGGGGAACATGGTGCGGTTTTTAATGACATGATTTCCAATCTTAAATGGTGAGAGAAGATGCTCGTATTTTTTACTCATAGAAGTTCCTCCTGTTCCGGGAATTGTAAACTTACCGTATTATTTTACATCAAATATTCAGGATTCACAATGATTAAAATGTGCTGTTTTATATCAATATTTGTGGTTTTAGAAAAATAAGGCTGTCCATGAGGACAGCCTTATTTTTTCCGTAGTTTTTACTTGGTCAAATAGCGGTAGAAAACCATCGCCA